>WRCR01000011.1 GCA_009783865.1 Planctomycetaceae bacterium
GTTGAACCGTCAATGAATTCCACCAGCGAATGAACGATGGACTGCGGATGAATTGCAACCTCGATTTTTGAGACCGGTATATCGAAAAACCAACGCGCCTCAATGATTTCGAGTGCCTTGTTCATCAGCGTTGCGGAGTCAACCGTGATTTTGCGTCCCATAGTCCAAGTCGGGTGCGCAAGTGCTTCTTCAACGGTGACTTTCGCAAGGTCGGCAAGAGACCAAGTACGGAAAGGTCCGCCGCTTGCCGTCAAGATGATTTTTTCGACAACTTGATTCAGGTTTTCATAATTATCCGCTCTTGCCGAAGAAATATCCGGCGTGAGATAATTCAACTGCCGCATCCGCCAACTTTGCAGGACTTGCATCACAGCACTGTGTTCACTGTCCACCGGAATTAAATGTCCGCCGTTTTGTTTTGCTAATTCGGTCAGAAGAGAACCGCCCATCACAAGCGATTCTTTGTTTGCCAGTGCAACGGTTTTGCCCGCTTCGAGTGCGTTCCAAGTACTTGTCAGACCGGCACTTCCGACTATTGCCGATAAAACGACATCAATTTCTGGGCGGCGTACTAATTCGCAAAGTGCTTTGTGTCCATAACAAATTTCGATACCCGGCGGCAGGTCATCAAGCGGTGTGCGGTCAGCGGTCTCATCGGTAACGACAACCCAGCGGGGCAGATTGACTTTTCTAACCGCTTGATGCGTGCTGTGAGAATCGGAAGAGGAATCCGTTCCGCTGTCGCCGTGTATCTGCGAAGCAACACTGCGGACAGCCATACGGCGGACTTGGTCCGCAAGAATATCCGTCCTCCGATGTACCGAAAGAAGCACCGCTTCCAAACGCTCTTCGGAGTTCGCAATAACTTCGAGCGCACCGCGACCGATGCTTCCGCTGGAACCTAAAACGGCAACCCGTCTTGTGTTGTTCATTTGTCCGTTGTCTGTAATACTGTTAGCGGTACTAACTGTCTTTCTTTTCTTCTTTTTTCGGCTTCTTTTTATCGGCATTCTCATCTACAGTAACTCGTCCGAGGAATTGTGCCAAGTCGCCGAAACTCCGCATCGGTTCTTTGCCTTTTTTCATGTCTTCCGAAATCGGCTTCAGTTTTTTCTCCTGCGGCGGGGCAATATAGGTCTTTGCTGGTCGGTCGAAACTCTTGCGGTCTCTGCCGCCGCGCCGGTCATCACGGTGCTCCGTTCTATCCTGCTGTTCGCCTTCCGATTTATTTTCGGTTCGGCGGAAACCGCGATTATCCCGTGTTTCCCGTTTCGGTCTGTCATCCCGTCTATCACTAGGTATATCATCTTGTCTGTCGTACTGCCGCTCTCTTTGCTCACGGGGTTCCCGCGGCGGCCTGCCGTCCTGTTCCGATTGTTCGCCGTGTTCCTGCCGCTTATCTTGCCTTCTTTCCGTGCCGGGCGGAAGCATTGTCAGCGTGAACCGCTTTTTCTCTGCATCAACTTCGGTAACCCAAACTTTCACGTTGGTACCGGCGGATATAAAATCGTTTGCATCCCGAATAAAATGATTACACATTCTGCTGATGTGAACCAAGCCCGACTCCCGCAAACCGACATCCACGAAGACACCGAAGTTGACCACGCCGCTTACCGTTCCCATCAATTCCATACCGGGTTTTAGATTCTCGAACCGGATAACATCTTTTCGGAAATTCACCTTCGGCTGATAATCCCGCACGTCGTATCCGAAACGGGAAATGTTGTCGAGTATATCCCGCGTGACATTGACACCGGCGTTCAATTCTTCGGATAATTGCCCGGTCAAAACCGTGATTTTAGCATCATGTATTTTCGAGTTTATTTCTCTGACTCTTTCGGCAGTCCGCAAGTCCTCTATCGTAAAACCGAGTTTGTCCAGAATCTTTTCTGCCAGCGGATAACTTTCAGGATGAATACCCGTTGCGTCGAGCGGATTTGGACCGCCGGTTATCCTCAGGAAGCCAGCCGCCTGATTGAACACGGTATCATTGATGCCAGTAACCTTCTTGAGGTCTTCAAGAGAACGAAAATGTCCGTTGGCTCGGCGGTAGTCAGTAATTCTTCGTGCAAGAATTTGATTCAAGCCCGCAACATATTGAAGGAGTTGCGTTGTCGCCATATTGATATTAACGCCGACCCGATTGACACAGGATTGTATAACGCCGACCAAATTTGCCTGCAACTGCTTGTCTTTGTTGTCATGAAACTGTGCGCCGGTTGCCAGCGCAACCGGTTCGGATTTAACAAGTTCCGCCAGTGCGTCCTGCAACTGCCGTCCCAAAGAAACGGCTTTGCGGTAAGAATTATCCGCATTGGGAAACTCCTCTTTCGAGAACGAACCGAAGGCACAGGCACGCGCCTGAACTTCGTTGACAATAGCGTATTGCAGATTTGTGTCAGCAAATTGCGATGCTAGCATTTTCGCAACACACCGCTCCACTTCCCGGCAACCGATACCGTTGCCCAAAACGATACAATCAATTTTTGCATTTCGGATAAGTTCTGCAATTCGTTTGCCCGCTTTTTCCTGACTTTCAGCATTGCTGACAATGAATACCGAGTCCGAACCGATAACATTTCCGAATTCGTCAAGAGCGGCAAGACGGCAACCGTGTTTTATACCGGCATCGATTCCTAAAACGCGTTTCCCTTTTAATTTCGGCTGCAATAACAAATCACGCAGATTTTTTTCAATCGCTTTGAAAGAATGTTTTTCGGCTGACTCCGTCAATTCCGCACGGGTTTCGCGGCTCAACATCGGAATTACGATTCTGTCAAGGGAATCCTTCAGACAGCCGTTGAGAAAATCGGAGAGCGGATGATTGTCGGGAACGCAAACCGGCTGTAATGTCGCAGCGAGTTCCTCGGTTTCAAATTTAATCTTTGAACGGATAACCTTTGCCTTCTCCGCTTTGTCAATATCCAGAACCCGATGATACGGAACGCTGCGCAAACCGGCGGAATAATTGAACAGACCGGAGAACCGCTTTTCAAAACGTTCCCGCTGTATTGCTTTCGCTTCATCTTTTTTCTTTTTGATTTCCGCTTTCTTTTTCTTGCGCAGTGTGTTTTGCGATTGAACCGTCGGCAGCCCTTTCTCTTCTATCGCTTCTTTGATTTGCCGAAACTGTTCGCTGACCTCCGCCGCAACATCTGTCGGAGTATTCTCAACGGCGGTATTTTCGTCAACAGTATTTTCGGGTACAGTATTTTCAACCGCAGTATCTTCAGGAACAGTATTGTCAACTGGACTTTCGGAAACACTGTCATCAGTAGCGGTTTCGGCAACAGGTTCGCTTGCTGTCTCTTCGGTTTCCGTTGTTTTTGCTTCGACTGTTTCCGGCTTGATTTCTTCAGTTTGTTTTTCTGCTGCTTTTGGCGTTTCGACAGTAGGAGTTTCAGCAGCAGGCAAGTCCGGCGGAGCGGTTCTTTCTGTTACTAATTGTCCGCTTCGGAAAATAAAATCGCGTGTCTTTTGCAGAACGTCAATTTTTTCGGCGAATGTTTCCGAAATAATATGTCCGGCTCCGAGCAGCGCATCCGCTGCCGTTTTGATTTTTTTATCAACGTTTATAAAATCGGCAGCGCGTTTGTCCAGATTTTCGGTTGCCAACTCACCGGAAAGGATTTCCAGTGCTAAAGGTTCAAGACCGCGTTCCTTAGCGGTATTGGCAAGCGAAACCTTCCGCGGCTTGAATGGAAAATATAAGTCCTCGAGACGGCGCAGAGTTTTCGCATCCCGAATTTTGACATCGATTTCCGGTGTCAACTTTCCGCTTGATTCCAGATTTTTCAGAATGGAAAGTTTCCGTTCTGCAAGCCGGCGAGCGGCTTTTAGCAAGGTGTCAATGGAACGAATTTTTTCTTCGTCCAGATTACCTGTTTCATCGCGGCGGTATTTTGCGATGAACGGTATAGTTGCGCCGCCATCAAGAAGGGCAACAACTTTAGCAACTTGTTCTTCTGGAAATCCTGCCTCGCGGGCTAGGAAACGTACGTTGAGCGAAATCGGCTCTACCATAATTCTACTTTTTCTTATAACGGAAAATTCCGTTGAATCCTTCTGCGGAACGCTTGTTTTCTTGTAAAGCATCCCGCAACGTTTTGTAAAAGGTGCTGTCTGTCCGAAAAAGGTGTATTGTGATTTCGGAGAAAAACATCTGCACATTACGTAAATGGTAATACAAAATCGACATTTTGTCAAGAACGTAGTCCATCTGCGGAATTTTTTTTATGATATTACTCAAATTGTAAAACTTTTGAAGGTGACATGGGCGAGTAGCCAGGATACGCTTTTAAAATTTTACACCTCCGCCGAAAGTGTCTTGAATTCCTCCCCAAATTTGCTCTAATGACGAAACTAATTTCATTTTCGTTTCATTCAGGAGTCCAATAATGTCAAAGTCCGTCTCCCGCAGAAGTTTTTGTAAGACCGCTGTTGCCGCTGCAGCCGTGTTGTCAACGGCGGTGTCGTCTCCGTTTATTATCGGAGCAGAAAAGAATAAAAAATTCCGAGTTATGCTGGTCGGTTCCGGCTGGTGGGGAATGAATATCCTCAATACTGCCATCGCTTCCCAAACCGTTGAGCCGGTAGCCCTCGTCGATGTCGACCGCCGTCAACTCGATACAGCATTCAACAAAACCAAAGAATCAACCGGTCTGGAACTGAAGACCTTCACTGATTATCGTGAAGCACTCGAAAAAATCAAACCGGAGATTGTCATCAACGGAACACCAGACCACTGGCACGCTCTCGTTACCATTGCTGCCTGCAAAGCCGGTGCGCATGTTTATGTTGAAAAACCGATTTGCCATACGATTAACGAAGGTATAGCAATGGTGAAAACTGCACGCGAAACGAAACGTATGGTGCAAGTCGGAACGCATCGCCGGGTCTCACCGCATAATGTTGCAGCGATGGAGTTTCTGAAGAGCGGCAAGTTGGGAAAAATTGCTCACGTGCGGGCTTTCGTGAACTATCAGGGCGGACCCGGTCAGAAAACGCCGGATTCCCCCGTTCCCGAAGGACTCGATTGGAATATGTGGTGCGGTCCTGCTCCGATGATGCCGTACAATACCCGGATTCATCCGAAAGGATTTCGCTGGTTTCTGAATTACGCTAACGGACAACTCGGCGATTGGGGAATTCATTGGCTTGACCAACTTCTGTGGTGGTCGCAGGAAGAACAATATCCGAAAAGCGTTGCATCGACCGGCGGGCGGTTCATTCGTGAAGACAACACCGACGCGCCGGATACGCAGCATGTTGTTTATCAGTTTGACAAGTTCGATGTCACTTGGGAACACCGCGTTTATGCGGGCAATCCGCCGGAGCAGCATCATCTCGGACTTTATTTCTACGGTACAAAAGGCATGCTGCATCTCGGCTGGATGGACGGCTGGACTTTCTATCCCAGCGCAACGGATAAAGGCAAACCCGCAGAGTCGATGGGACCGCAACTTAATCAGCCGGATGGTCAGAACATTGACGCTCTCTGGTCGGACTTCATTGAATCAATTAACACCGGCAAACTTCCGGTTTGCGATATTGAAAAAGGACACCGCTCCACGACAATGGCACTGCTCGGTATGTTGTCATTGAAATTAGGGCGCGGCATTGTTTGGGACGGCGAAAAGCAAACTATTCCCAATGACCCGGAAGCGTGCAAACTTCTTTCCCGTGAATACCGCGGCGAATGGAAGTATCCGACATAAAAATAACACGAGCGGCGGGCTTACGCCTGCCGGTTACCACCCGCCAGCGCGTAATACTAATCATATGCTCTGTTAACCATACGCATCACCCACGCAAATGGTATTATTGTAATACTGATTCCCGCTATAATCAGCCACTCCCTTGCTGATAACGGCTGAACACGGAATATCTGTCCAACCGGCGGAAATATTCCGCTAATCTGTACCAGCCCGACCTGCACAACACCTATCAAGCCGATTATCATTAAAAATAATTTGTTCTTGAGAATCATCGAAAACGGATTTTCGTTTTTATGCAGTGCCCGGCAGTTGATAATGTTCCAAAATTGAAACGCAACGAACAGCGTGAAAAACACCGTGAATGATTCAATGTAATTTTTCGGGTCTTCACCCAGCACAAACGGTTTTTCAATTCCGAACAATCCGGCTCCGAACATCAGCACCGCAAACAGAATGACGATTTGATACAGCGATATCATCAAAATCGTTATTCCCATCGAACCGGTAATGATACTTGCGTCCCGCGGTATCGGTTTGCGTTTCATACTGTCGGCTCTCGGCGGGTCAGTTGACAAAGCCAGTGCTGCGAATGTATCCATGATGATGTTTATCCACAACAACTGCGGTACCGTCAGCGGCAATGATATGCCGAACAGCGGTCCAAAGAATGCACAGGTTAGCGCAACAACGTTGACAGATAATTGGAATTGCAGAAACTTCTGTATGTTGTTGTAAAGCGTTCTGCCCCACCAGATACCGGTCACTATCGTCTTGAAGTTATCGTCAACGAGAACGATTTTACTTGCTTCTTTCGCAACTTCGGTCCCGGTGATTCCCATTGAGATACCTACATCGGCGTGTTTCAATGCCGGGGCATCATTTGTACCGTCACCGGTCATCGCAACTACCGCCCCCGTTTTATGCAATGCTTTCACGAGGCGCAACTTGTCCATTGGAGTTGCTCTCGCTAACACTTTCAATTTTGGAATCTTTTCAACTAGTTCATCGTCGCCTATGTCGGCAAGTTCTTCTGATGTCCAAATGTATTCTTCACATTGCCGGTTAGCGTCATCGGTGAGAATACCGGCGGTTTTTGCAATCGCAACGGCAGTCGGTTTAGCATCGCCGGTTATCATTTTCACATCAACACCAGCGGAATGACACACATTAACAGCATCGGGAACTTCCGCCCGCATCGGGTCACTGATGCCGATTAACGCTAACAGCGTATCATCTTGCGAAACGGCAATTACCCGAAGTGCCTGTGATGTCGCATAAATCAATGCTTCGTCAATCTGCGGTTGGTAATCCGTGATGGGATTTACATTTCCGTTGTCAGCGAGAATATTTTTACACAGCGGAATAATTTTTTCCGAAGCACCTTTAGCGAAGACAACTGATTTGCCGTCTTTCTCCACTTCAACGGAAGACATTTTGCGCTCCGAGTTATGCGATACCTCGTTTATGCGTTTATATTTTTCACGGTGCTGCGCATAATCTGCCCCTTTATCGGCAAGGAAACGCAGCATAGCACATTCCGTCGGATTGCCGATGTTGATTTGCGAATTCGTGTTAATCGAAATCGATTCGATGAGTTGTACCGGAACGCTGTCGAGTGATTGCAGTTCTGACGTTTTCCCGCCGATGAACGTCCAGGTGACCGTCATCTTATTTTGCGTCAGCGTTCCTGTTTTATCGCTGCAAATAACCGTTGCGCTGCCGATGGTTTCACTTGCTTCCAATTTGCGGATAAGACAATTTTCTTTTGCCATCTTCATCATGTTTAACGCCAGTGAAAGTGAAACCATCATCGGCAGTCCTTCCGGCACTGCAACGACAACAACCGTCACGGCAATGACAAACGCCATCAGGATTCCTTCAAGCAGCGGCAAAATTGCTTCTAGCGTTCCATTTTCCCAAACGGGAGTCCAGCGAAAATAAGCAAATATGGACATCACGGTAAAAATTAGCCCCGCTGCGGTCATACCGACATAACTGATATAGTTGGCAAGAACGGTCAACTTTTGTTTTAACGGTGTATCTTCATCGGAGCCGACGAGGTTGGCGGCGATTTGTCCGTATCGGGTGTTGTCTCCGACTTTCGTAATTACGAAAGTGCCGTGACCGTCGGAAACCATTGTGCCGCGAAAAACTGAATTATCGTCATTTACATCGCTGATATCTGCGTTAGCAGTTTTTTCCACCGGCATGCTTTCGCCGGTCATTACGCTCTGGTCAATGTAAAAATTCATTGTGTAGAGCATGGTGCCGTCCGCCGGTACTTTATCGCCGAGAGCGAGTTGAACAATATCACCGACGACTAAATCGTTAATCGACACCTCGGCGATTTTGCCGTTGCGCAAAACCTTTATCGGAATATCGTCCTTCGTTTTGTTAAGCAATTCAAACTCGCGGGCAGATTTCAATTCACTGAAAAAGCCGCAAAGTGTTGCCAAAGCAACAGCAAGAAAAATGCCGATGCTGTCGACATAACTCGCTTCTTCCATGTGCAGGACGAACATTTCGAGGGTTGTCATCGCAATCGAGACCGCTGCAGCAATAAGAAGAATAATGATTGTCGGGTCATTAAACTTTTCTAAAAACTGTTTCCAGAGAGGGTCTCTTTCCGGCGGTGTTAGGACATTCCGTCCGTATTGAACGGCGGATTGTTTGACTTGTTCGTCCGTTAAGCCGTGAGCGGTGTTAACGGTCAAGGATTCAATAGCGATGTTTGACATCGTAAGTTCAGGGGTTAAAGTTTAGTTAAGGTTTTTTGAATTTGTCTATCAGTAAATATATCATAATAACGCCGACGGCTGCACCGATAATTACCGCAATACCGTAGGCGAGTTCTTTCGGAATACCTGCTGCAATTAATATTGTACCCGCAACATACCATGTTAAACATCCGCAGCCGCTGCCGGCACAACCTGCTTTTTCCTCGCTCACTTGATTTTTCGGCGGATTTGGCAGCGGCGGTAACGTAGGGACCGGACTTTTCTGCTTTGCTTCCAGTTCGTCCAGCAAATTCTTCGCTTTAACATGACCTTGCAGAGCGGCTTTGCGAAGCCATTTTCCCGCTTCTTGATGGTCTTCGGGAACACCCGAACCGGCATAGTAATAGGTACCGAGTTTATACTGTGCTTCAGCATGCCCCGCTTCAGCGGCGGTGCGGCAATTCTTCAGGGCTTCCCCGACATTTCTGCTGTGCAGAAACTGCATGGCAAGGTTGAAGTACTCCTCTGGTGTTGACGGCGGCGGAGGCGCGGACGGCTTCGGCGGCGTATTGCGTTCAATAACCACCGTCTTTTTACAGCCGGGACAAGCATTAGAACGTCCGATAGTACTTTCTTTTGCCTGCAACTTAACACCGCAATGCCGACACCAAAAATGAAACTTCGGCGATTCTTTCTTTTGTGGTTCTTTTGTAAATTTGTATTTACCAGTATCAACTTGATATTGCTGTTGCGTAATTTTTTCAAGCAAATCGTTTTTACCTGCTGCGATGGGTTTCCATTGCCAGCGGTTTTGAGTATTGCGTTTCACACTGCCGAAGAGCAAGACAGTTGCAGACCCGAAGTCGTCTAAATCGAGTTCGTAAATCGTCTCGTCCTTTTCGCCGTCCGCAATACTGACAAACGCTTCGCCGCATTTTCCGAAGGTCTGTCTTTTTGTGCCGCTTTCGTGCAGTGAAACGATAAAAACAACTTCCTGCATATTAGCGGGCAGTTGCTGCAAATCAACGATGATGATTTCGTTCTCGTCACCGCCGGTTGTGTTATCGCCGCTGTGTTTGACACCGCTGTATTGCGGCTGCGTGTTTCCATAAAAGACGAGTTCTTTCGTTTCTTTGCCGATGAGAACCGCCGATAAGTCCAAATCGAAATCACCGTGAAGCGTAGTGAGCGCAATCCAGCCGAGCGACACTTTGACTTTCGTTAAAGTTCCGCTGACTTCATTCGCCGGTAAATTTCCAACGAATTTATTCTCCTGATTTTTTCTGATTGAAATCGGCAATGTCGTTTGAAGAAAAGTTGATTACCCGCCTCCGCCGCCGACTGAAAAACTGCTGTACCCATAAGTTGCGGTCTTGCCGCACCACGGACAAGTCAGCGTTATAGTACCTCCTTGCGGAACGTCCGGGCAGCAATGTGTTTTGCCGCACTCGCACATTCCCCAGATTTTATTGCCGCAATGAGGACAAGGATTCGGATTTTCAAGCAGACCGGTATTAACTGTTACGCCGCCGCCTTTGCCAAGCTCCTCGAAGTCATCAAGCGCAAAGGCACCGTCTCCAATGTAAGCGTCTTTCTTTCCGCCGAAAAATCCGCCGCTGCGGCTGCCGCTCTTGAGATACTTTTGCAGATAAAACTTTTTATTTTTAACACAGCGGTTGTGCATGAAGACAAACCGATTCGGTTCTATTTTCTGCTGCGGCGTGCTGTCATCGACAACGACAATATCATCGCCGACCGGCAATTTATCGAGCGAGATTTTCATGTCGCTGCCTGTGCTTTCAATCTGCTGACTTGCCGTTGCGACTGATGCACTGACCCACTTGAAAAACTTGGCGTATGTTTCCTGATTTGCTTCCTTGCCGAGAATAACCAATTCGCTGATTCGGCGCAGCACGTCAAGATTTATGTCTTGTCCGGTACCGACAACGACGGTTTGGATATGCCGGTTTTTCATCATTCGGTCTGCGGCGGACTGCCAACTGCCGGTAGGTTCGCCATCCGTAAAAATGAAGACAATCGGCTTGAAATCGCCTTTAACTTCGGCAGTGTTTTTTTTCACTTCGGCGGCGATGCGCTGTTCGAGGAGGTCAATTCCTTTGCCGAGAGAGGTGCCGGAACCGAGAACTAATCTCGGCATTTGAAATTGCGTCAATTCAGTCAGCGGCACTAATTGTTTTGCCGTTGTTCCGAATGAGATGACGCTCATATACGCCGTTTCGAGGGCGTAAGGGTCTTTCCGCAAAGCACCGAGCATCGCAACGAGTCCGTTTTCAACGGACTCAATCGGTTCGCCGACCATCGACTCGGAGGTATCTAAAACAAGGTAAATAGGTAAACGTCTCATTGTTATTTCAGAAATTTAATACTAACAGGATAGTTGTTATTGTGCAACTCAATCGCATCTGAAAAGTTGTTATTTGAACGCGTTAATTTTTGTCGAGGTCTAGAGATTGCCCCAACGGGGCGATTGTTTGTTCCTCAATATCCCCACTAAATATCTACTCACCCTAAAAATCCTGTGCAAAAACAAAAAATCCTAAAAATCTTGTATATCCTGTCTAATAACGAAATTACCCCGCACCGGCACCGATGGAGGTTCCCGCCGTGTACGTGCTTTCCTTTCCGCACCATGGGCAGACCGCTTTTGTTCCCGGTCCGCCGTTGCCGGACGCAGTGTTGATTGCCGCATTTTGCGTCCCGAAGGTCTTCTGATAATCCGCCAAGTTAATTTTTAACTCGCCGCTGATTTGCGACAGTGAAGCACCGCGTGACGCTCCGAGTTGTTTCAACAGCAGCAATTCCAATAACGCCTTTTCTTTCTTATCCGTCTGTTTGTGATTATGAAATGTTGTGTAAAACACTTTTCCTTTTCCGTAAGGACAAACAACCATTATCGGTGATTGAGATGCCCGTAAAATAACCTGACCGCAGGAAATCGTATTAACAGTCCAAGGAACAAGGTCAAAGAAAATGTTAACCGTATTGCCGACAACTTCCTGCAATTCTTTGTCTTCAACATTTGCCTTAACGTGTCCGATATAACTGCTGCCCTTAAATGTCATCAATCCCGGAAATGCTTGTTCGATGTTCGGGTATGCCAAATCAGAAGCATAAAGAATTCCGCCGTCTTTTACAAAACGGTTTAATTCGTTTGCATTTATGCGCTCCATATCGGAACTTCCGCAATTCAAGAAGAAAAGGTCGCAATCAAATTTTCCTTTGTATTTAGAATAGGCGAGTTTTAATCCGTCAAGAACAATCTGCATATTATCATAACACGGTTGAGTAATCATTATTCTTAACGGTTTAACCGGCGGTGCTTCAGGCAGACACAGCACACTGCCGCAGGTGCATTGCCCGACACGGGGGTTATTGCAATACGGACACGGTGCGACTTTCGCCAGCAAGTCCGTCGAGACATTCACGCCTGCTCCGCCGACGGTTTCAAAATTGTCCAACTTGAATGTTCCCGTCACATCGTATCCTTTGCCGGTACTCTTTACGTATTTCATTAAGTAGAATTTTTTCGACTTTTGGCATGTGCAGTGCAGAAAAACGTGTTTATCCGCTTCAGGAATATGTTTCGGCATGTTTTCGTCAACGATTTTTATTCCGCCGCCGACAGGAAGTTTATCAAGCGAAAGTTTCGCTTCCTTTCCTGTTGAGTCAATGGATTGACTCGCCGTTGCAACAGACGTGCTCACCCATTTCAAGAAGGTCTTGAAGGTCTCTTCATTCGCTTGTTCACCGACAACCGCGAATTCGGAAATGCGGAGGAGGACTTCAGTGTTCACGTCTGGTCCGCAGCCGATGACGACAGTTTGCAGGTGACGATTCCGTAAAAATTTTTCCGCTTGGGACTGCCAAGAGTCCGTCGGCTCCCCGTCCGTAAAAATAAACACCAGCGGTTTATAATCGCCTTTCTTTTCAGCTGTCGTTTTTACAACTTCAGAATTGATTCGCTGTTCGAGCAAAGTCAAAGCACCGCCGAGAGCCGTCCCGGAACCGAGAACTAATTGCGGAAGCCGAAACTGGCTCAATTCGGTCAGCGGAACATGTTGTTTTGCAGTTGCCGCAAAGGAAATGATGCTGATGTACGCCATTTCGAGAGCATAAGGGTCTTTTCGCAAAATGCGCAGCATTTCAGCAAGTCCTGTTTCGAGGGCTTGAATCGGCTCTCCTACCATTGACTCGGAGCAGTCAATCAAAATGTAAATCGGCAATCGTCTCATAGTATCTTATCCGTTCACTATTTGTATGTTCACTATCCGTCCGGTAGGTTCATTGCTTAACAGTAGTTGCAAGCCGTCAGTTAAATCCACGCCTTGCCCAATGGGAATCTCCTTGCCCGCTGTGATATTTTTCATAGTCGGCAGACCTTCGTTGACAAGCATCCATTTTCCTTTCCAAAAACGGAAATAGCCGACCCGTTTGGAATCCGCCGCTGAAACTTTTTCACTTGGAAACACATTTCTATCACTATGCCATTTGTAAAGTGAAACGCCGTCGAACACCATTAAACGGTGATTATCCGGTCGGTATTTGCCCTTTCCCATTGGGTCTGAATAAAAATCCAATACAGGAAGCACACCCTTAAATGGTGTGCCGCAATACGGACACACCGGCTTGCTCTTGTTGTCGAACACGAACCATTTCTTGGGACAGGATTTATTTTGACACGGCTGAATCATATCCATTGTCTTTACAACCGCTGCTTCCCATTCGTCCGCCGACGGACGCTTAGCCGGATTATGCAGTCCTTCAATAAACGCTGTGTCAAACAATGCTTTCAGATATGGTCCCGCTATCGTGTAAGGTATTTTAGCCGTATTAATCCACGGCAGTAATTTATCTTCGCCGTTTTCGACTTTTCGGCGGTTCGTACCGTCTGTCGGATGTTCGATAAACAACGCTTTTTCGCCCATTTCGAGTTTTTCTTGTTTATCGGAATCCATATCCCAGACCTTGCTGCCCCGCAGCGGATGCCGGTGAAACAGATATTGATAAATCAGCACCGGCAAAGCGTGCAAGTCAGTTAATCTGCTAGGCAATTTACGATTCGTATCATTCAACGGCAGAGACAGCGTTTGCATAACTTCGGGAGCAATGAAGTCCGGCGTTCCAACAACGTCCGGCGGAAATAATCCGGGAACAACGAGTCCGTCGATATCAATAATGCAGGCATTGCCGCCTTTGGGGTCAACGAGACAGTTCTTATAAGACAAATCGCTGTGAGACAAGCCGGCAAGATGCAGACGGCGAGTTCCGCGGGCAAGAGAAAGACAAATCCGCATATAACCGATGAGGTCGCCTTTTTCTTCCGGCGGAACGAAGCGGTTAAAATTCTTCGGCGAAGCAAACCATTTTCCTTCTTTTTCTGCACCTTCGAGTGATGTACCTTTGGCGAAGAAATAACATTCTTCATATTTCGGAACGATAATGCCGGTCAATCCTTCGTGTTCGACAATTTTTTCGGGCCAGCAGAAAATCTTTTTCCAGTATTCGCCGCCTGCGAGTCCGAATATCCTTTCGCGGTATGTGCCGACTAGCTTTTCAATACGGTCTTTGCCGGCAATATCTAACTTCTTGCGAAAAAATGCAACGACATATTGTTTCTGCGGATGCCAGTACACGTCTTTAACTCCGCCCTGCATCGGGTCTTTCTTAATGAATTCAACGGGCGAACCATCTTTTGCCGTTAGTTTAATGTGTGTCATAATTTTTACCTCCGTATAATGATTAGTTGTTTGGTTTAACAAATGTTGTCGGTCTAACGATTAAGACAGTTCTATCATCGTGATTGCCTTTCGACCAGAATTTCAGCCACTTTAACAATGCTTCGGATTTTTTCTGCGGGTCGATTGTGTCATCGAAAATTTCTTTGCAGCCGTCTGGTTCTTCATAGCAGCCGCCTTTGAATTTCTTTTCGTAAAACTCTAACCATCGAGGTTCGTCCACAACCGCCGCCTCGGACGGAAAAAATGGGTCGGTGATTCCGTCTGTAACCAGCAGCATCGCTTCAAACGAGTCGCAGAAAGTGAACCGCAAGCGTTTGCGTACCTTTTCTTCAGTGATTTCTTCTTTCATTGTCAGAAAGCGGGTTTGACCAGCGAATTCGCCGCCGTCTGGTTCGCCGAGAACGAAGACCTTTCGAGGGGTCTTTCGAGAGCCGCCGACTGCGTCGGCGGTGTCGTCGAGTATCGTTGCACCGCCGTCTCCAACCCAATATGAAACGATGAACCAGCCGCCTTTTCCGTCATTCAATTCGGGAAACCAGCGAAATGCTGCAGCGAGTAAAGTCGTATTGTAATCATTGATTTTCGTGTCAGGATGTTTCTTTTTATACTCTTCTGCTTCATTGTGAATTTTCACAAACGCTTCGCGAACCGCTATGTACAAAACTTTATCAAGTTGGGATTTCTCCACAAACTCTTTTTCTGTTTCGGGAGCAAGTTTTCCATCAGCATCTGCGAATTCGTTTTTCCAACGCTGTATCTGTTCCATTCTATCCGTGAAAATCACTTTCGTGAATTCCGCCGTCAATGCACTGCGGAGGGTTTGCACAATGGTGCGAGTTGCGATTTCCGAACCTTTGCGGGAATGTTTTGCGCTGCCAGCACCGTCTGCAACGGTAATGAAGTTCCATCCGGCATTGCTGCCGTCTGCCGTCTGCTGTCTGCCGTCAAACTCATAATAATACGCATCGTCCCGCGGCTTGCCGACATGAGCATGAGAACGTCCCCGTATCGAAGCGGCAATTACCTCGAAAGATTTGGCAGAAGTATACGAGACAACTTCACCGCTGCTAACAGAATCTGCATTTTCGTAATCGCCGTAGTTGTCGTAAGGATTGCCGTTTTCGTCTGTTCCGACACAAGGCAAGTCCTTCCACAGCGATTTCGGATGAGCGTTGATGATGAAAGGTTTGGAATCCTGAAAGTTGTTATACAGCGGTTCTGATTGACCTTCCGCTCGCTTGGATTGTTTCTCTTGAAATGCTTCAGCCGTCTGGTGCAGGAAATAAATTTTGCCGTTGTAGTCCATCTTCGGTTTACCATAAAAACGGATGCGATTGCCTTCAAGTAATTCAACTGAAAAACCGTTATCGGTTAACGTTGAGTTAATTTTCGGCTGTGCTTCCGGCTGTTCGCTGACAATTTTTAACTCATCTATGGAAAAATCGAAAATGAATTCATAATCCGTATCTACTGTTGCGTTTGGTATTTGGAAGTCCGCAATCCGTTTTTTAATTTCATTTGTGATAAACGAAACCGGCTTGCCGTCCCGTTCCGTCTGGAACGTAAACGCAATAATCGGCGGTGTCGGTTTCGGCGGGGGTTCATTAACCACCGTTTCAACCGGTTCCGGTACGGAGCTGCTCTCTTTAACAGAGCCGCAATCGTCAGGCTGCGAAGGTGCCGCGGCAGTATTATCCGTCCCTAACGGGACTGGGCTATCAATTTTTGCTGCTTCCTCTTCTGGAACAACTTCATTATTCTTGAACGGTGTGTCAGTTCCCGTATCAAAACCGTCTAAATCGGGATTAGACACTTTTGGCATCTCAACACTTTTTACAGCCGGACGAGTTTTTCCGGTATGCGGGTCTATGTTAGTTCTAGTGTCTTCCATATCGTTAACTCTCCTGCGAAATTTGTGAAAAATATAAAGCAATGTAAAGACGGCTGACAATATAAAAACAGCACAGGCAATTTGCAGAGCTGTCTGATGGCTTATAATCCAATCACTTATGCCGGTTAACAACTGATGTAAAGGCGAATAACCGGTCTCAACGGTTTGTTCTGCGGACTGCTGTTCATTCATAACACGAGTTTAATCTCTTCCGGCGGAGGCGGTAATTCGTCTTTCTGCGTAGAATCGACATTCTGACTCTGTTGACTCACTATCGTTGAGACCCATTGCCAAAACTTGCTGAACGTGCTGCTGTCCATCGTATCAAGCGTAAAAACATCATCCGCGAATTGCTGCAACGGCTCGGTTTTCGCCTTCGGTCCAGCCGCACAAGCAACCACGCGGGCAAACTTGTATCGCTTAATTTTTTCGCACATATTCTTGAACATCAGCGTATCACTCGGTTTGCCGTCCGTCATCACAACGGTGAACGGCAACCAATCACCCTTGCGGTCCGGCGTGGTCTTGACAATTTCCGTGTCGTATTTCTGCAACAGCATCTCCAATGCTTCGCCCAAATTAGTTGCTCCCGTTTCCGGGGCATCTATGTACGGTATTTGAAAGTCCTCTAATGCCGTCAGAGGAACGAGATTCTTCACTTCGCCGTCGAAAGTAATAATGCTCAACGCAACGGTTTCAAGAGCGTAAGGATTTTGTTTCAAACTCGCCAGCAGCGACTGCAAGCCGGAACGAACCGCTACTATCGGTTCGCCCCGCATACTGCCGGATGTGTCTATTAACAAGTAAATGGGTAAACGTCTCATAATCTGTATTAAGGTTTGGCAAGGTTAATTTCCGGCGGAGGCGGAGGCAGTTCACTGCCGCCGGCATCGCTGCCGGTTTCTTCAACTTTCTTACTGCTAGTGGAAATCGATGATGATACCCACTTGAAGAATGCCGCAATCGTTGTGGAGTCCGCCGTATCAAGCGTTACCACATTTTCGGTAATCCGCTGCAGCACCGAAGTATCCGCACCGGAACCCGCGGCGCACGCTACTACGATTCCCCAGCGGTAATTTAGGAACGCTTGCAGCCCGCTCTCGACATTGTCGGTAGGTGAACCATCCGTCATAAAAAATACTAGTGGTTTCCAATCGCCTTTTTCTTCTCTCGTTCCTTTCTTGACTTCGCTGCTAGCACAGTCGGTTACTTTCTGCAATGCTCCGCCGAGCGAAGTACCGCCGCCAGCCGAAAGATTCGGCGGCTGAAATTGTGATAATTCCGTGAGTGGAATAATTTGCTGCACTTCACTCGCAAATGTTATTACACTAATATAAGCGGATTCAAGAGCATAAGGGTCTTTACGGAGCGAGGAATGCAGTAATTGCATGCCGTTCTTCACCGCTTCAATCGGCTCGCCGGACATACTGCCGGAAACATCAAGCACTAAATAAACTGGTAATCTTCTCATAGTTATTCTATGTGCAATCACTTGCACAGTAAAAGGATTAAAGGATAAAATTATTCTACTGACACACCGTAGGACTTGCAAACCTGTTCCAGTCCGTGATTGAATCCCTGCCCGACAGCGCGAAACTTCCATTTGCCGTCTTTGCGGTAAATCTCGCCGAATATCATCGCTGTATTCGTTGAGGCATCTTCCGACAAATCGAAGCGGGCTATTTCTTCATCGGTGGAATTATTAACAATGCGGATAAACGCATCGCTCACCATTCCAAAGTTTTGTTTGCGGACATCATGTTCGTGTATCGTCACTGTAAAAACGATTTTCTGAATCTCCGCCGGTATTTTATCAAGTTTGACAAGCAGCGTTTCGTCATCGCCTTCACCATCGCCGGTGAGGTTATCGCCGGTGTGAGCAACCGCATTGTTTGCATCACGGGATTTGAGTGAACCATCTTCGTAAGTTGCACTATTCGGCGGATAGCACAGTTGGTTGTAAAAGACGCAATCGCCATCGTTTCGGACTTTCCCGTTAGCGGTAAGCATAAAGCAGACCGCGTCGAGGTCAAAGTCCTCGCCTTCGGTTTCACGTGCATCCCAGCCGAGACCAACACGGACATCTTTCAGCCCGTCATCAAGGGCAACGTTCTGCCCTTTCGTTAGTTTGATTCCCATAGTAATTTTGATTTGTTAAAGATTGACTCCGTAGTATCTTGCCAATGCTGCAAGTCCGCCTGCAAAACCCTGTCCGACCGCTTTGAATTTCCATTCGCCGTCTTTTCGATATACTTCGCCGAAAATCATCGCCGTATCGATTGAAGCATCTTCGGATAAGTCAAAACGGGCGATTTCTTCGTTAGTCATTTCATCGACAATCCGAATGAACGCAGACGAAACCTGTCCGAAGTTTTGTACGCGGCTTTCTGCATCGTGAATTGTCACGGTGAACGCAATCCGCTGAACATCTGCGGGAATGGAATTAAGTGTTACCTTGATTTGTTCGTCGTCGCCTTCACCACCGCCGGTGAGGTTATCGCCGCTATGTTCTACACTGCCGTCAGCGGACTTCATCTGATTGTAAAAGATGAAGTCGCGGTCAGAGCGGACTTTGCCGGATTCATTCAGCAGGAAGGCGGAAGCGTCAAGGTCGAAGTCATCGCCGCTTGTTGTTCTGGGGTCCCAGCCGAGACCGACAACGATTTTGTTCAAGCCGCTCGGTAAAACGGTATTCGCGCCTTTTTTTAATGAAATAGCCATTGTAGTTTCCCTTATATTATTGTTTAAGTGTTAAAAAGTGAGAGTATTATAAAATTTTGAGTATGTCCGGCAGCATAATTTTGAAGGTTTGTCCGTTTGACGGTTCTCCGAGAGCCGCCATTTTCCATTCGCCGTTGTGACGATAGACCTTTGCCATGATATAGCCGGTGTAATTTCCGTCGCCGAAGATTGCGCCGAGGATTCCCATTTTCGGTTTAGCGGCATCCCAGCCGAGTCCCATTTTGATTTGGGAAAGTACCGCCCCGCTCTTTTTTTCAAGTGAAATTTTTTGTCCTTTAACGAGTGAAACTGCCACGGTATTATTCCTTATTTTGAGGGACGAGTGTCAAAACTGACTACGGAAAATTTACATTGCGAAATAATTTTACAAAATGATTGAAGATATGCAATAGTTTCTTTAAGAAATGACAAATTTTTGAACAGCAGGCGAAATTGCCGTCTCAAACTGGCACTTTTTGCTCTTGCCAAGTTTAGCGTGTATGCTAGAATTTCCGCAGATTATCACACTAGCTACTCGCCACTAACTGTCAAAATGGGTAAGAAAATGTTATATCAGGTAGTACAGGTAAAAGAAACGCGTTGGCGGGCATTTGCCCCTTATTTTGTAGGGGTTTGGCTTGCTAAAAATTTTTCGAGTCAGGGCTTGTTGTTCGGCGGGTTGTGGTCAGCCGTAATTGTTCAAGCAAGCGGATATGAAGCGGCATTGCCTGCGCAGTGCCGCTCTGGTTTTGTCAATCATCAACCGTTTTCACACATAACAAAATATGATAGAATATGAAAAACAAGCGTGAACACTTTTCCTTGAATTAAATTCAGTAAAAAAACCGCTATGAGAAAAATTCTGATTGCTCCCCGCCGTTACGTACAAGGTCCCGATGTTCTTGCCGAAATCGGTGAACTCCTCAAACCGCTGGGCAATAAAGCCCTTATCCTTTGGGACGGCATACTAAAAAATCTTGTCGGCAATACTGTTCGGCAATCGCTTCAAAACGCCGGTCTCGCCTTCGTTGAAGTTGATTTCCAAGGCGAAGCAACACTTGCCGAGCGCAAACGAGTTGGTAATATCGCTGCTCAAGAAAAATGCGGCATCTCCGTTGCCATCGGCGGAGGCAAAGTACTCGATGTCGGAAAGGGTGCCGCTATCGATAACAACCTGCGCATTGTTACAGTGCCGACCATTGCGTCAAATGATTCGCCGACCAGTGCCGCCTCCGTTTGGTATGACGAAAATCACATCTTTCAGGGCTTCGAATGCTGGTATTTCAATCCCGACCTCGTTCTCGTTGATAGCCGGGTTATCGCCAATGCACCGGTGCGCAGTTTCGTTGCCGGAATGGGCGACGCACTTTCCACGTGGATTGAAATGGAAGCGTCCATGCAAAGCCGCACGAAAAATCTCGCAGGCGGTACACCAACGCTTGCTGCAACTGCACTTGCGCGGCTTGCTTTCGACACGCTGTTTGAATACGGCATCGATGCCAAGCGGGATGTCGAAAATCACAATCTGACACCGGCAGTCGAAAGGGTTATCGAAGCGAATACACTTCTTTCCGGTATCGGTTTTGAAAGCGGAAGTTTAGCAACCGCTCATGCCATCGGAAACGAACTGTCCAACGTTCCTGCCTGTCAAAAAGCCGGTATGATGCATGGCGAAAAAGTTGCTTTCGGTGTTGCAGCGCAACTTTGCCTTGACGATTCCGTTTCGGCAGCATATCGGAACATGGTTTTCGACTTCATGATTCAAATCGGATTGCCGGTGACGTTCAAGGAATTGAATTTGGAACCGCTTGACCCGGCAATAGTTAGGAAGATTGCCGAGAATTGTGCTGCGCCGGGTTCGCTGGTACATTTTCATCCCTTTGAAGTTACGGCACAGAATCTTTACGATGCGATGATGTCAGCCGATGCATTGGGAAGGGAAAGAAAGCCATGACCCCCAAAGAACGCCTTCTAACTGCATTGCAGCGCGGAGTTCCTGACCGGATTCCAACGTTTGAATGGTTCATTGACGATGCCGTTTCGCAAGCATTGTGCGGCAGCAATGACCCTGTCGAAGTTGTTGAACGTCTTGACTTGGATGCCGTCAATATCCGTCCTGATTACGAAAAGACATGGAAAGACGACAGAACTTTTGTGGACGAATGGGGCATTGAACGGAAAACTACCGGCGATGTATTGCCCGCTGCTGTAAATCATCCGATTCAGGATATTGCCGCTCAAGGTGATTACACTTTTCCGCCTCTTGATGTTCAGCATCGGTTCAAGACGCTCGAAAGGGCAATCGAAAAGTACGGTGACCGGCGCGGCATCGTTCTGAATTTGCGCGACGGTTTTTCCGATATGCGGGACTTGCTCGGTTATGAAAACGCTTTGGTAATGCTGCTGACCGATAAGAAATATTACACCGATTTATTGAAGCGTGTCGTTGAGTACAACGTTGCCTTGGCAGCACTTGCCGTCAAGCGGTATGGAATCCAAATCGTGGCAACCACCGATGATGTCGCAACGGGACGCGGTCCCATTATCAAGCCGAAAGTATATGCCGAGATGATTTTGCCGCATTTCAAAGAAGTGATGCAGGGTTATAAATCGCTGGACTTGTACGTCATCAAACATTGCGACGGTGATGTTCGACCGTATCTCGATTGGTGGCTGGGAGTTGGTATTGATTGCCTTGACCCGATTGACCCCGGCGGCGGTCTCGACATGGCGGAGATGAAGGAACAGTACGGCAATCGAATTTGTCTCAAGGGCAACATTGATTGCACTGGTCATCTTTGCAGCGGCACACCGGAACAGGTTTCGGAGGAAGTCCGTGTTTGCATCGAAAAAGGCGGACGCAGCGGACTTATTGTTTCTTCCAGTAACACCATACATCGGGGAGTCAAGCCAGAGAACTACCGCGCCATGCTTGATGCGGTGAGATGGTATGGCAGTTGATGTTTTTTCATATATTGCATTATCATTTAGCCGGTACTCCGGCGCAAATCAAAGCCGCTTTGCGCAAGCAACGGCATTTATTACGAGCGGGAAACTATTGTTTCCCGCTTTCATAATAAAACGTTGCTTTGAAGAAAAATAAAAAACGTCTTTCCTAAAAGCGGGAAACAATAGTTTCCCGCTCGTGGAACCGTCAAACTTTGAAAAACCGAATCGCCCACCAGTAAGGCAATACTCCGCCTCTCTTTGCGATATTTGCCACCCGCCATGTGGAAACGAATATACACACAGCAACCGCAAAAAATACAAAGGCATAAAGAGGATGAAACCACTTAAGAAAATCTATATACCATCCATACTTTACCGCAAAACAGAAAACGCCAAAAAAACATATAGTTGAGACAAAGTACGCAATTATCATCGTGAAATGGGATTGAGAATGTTTTTCAAATGAATCGAATACTGCCTTTTACAGCAAGCCCAAATGATGAACGTGATAAACAAGGGGTAAATGAGCGTGGGTAAATACAAATAAATCCGCGTTAAACACGAGTATTCCCAGTTCGGCAAGAACAATGATGTTGTCCAAACGAATGGAAGACACAAAATAAAATTGGTGACCTTCGTGATGCCATATAACAACGAGTTATCAACTTTAAAAGTTGTCAGCAAGATATTCATTAGAACCAAAAGTTGTAGTATTAAAATCATCAACGCCCATCCCAAGTGCATCCACATATGGATGGAACTTGGTGCTCCGGTAGCCGTGTTTGGCATAGAGTCGGTAAACGAATCGCTTCCACTCTCGGTAGAAGATTGAACGGTCAATACAATTCCGACTATCAATACGACGCAGGCACAAAAGAACAGATACACGCCCGGACCAAATGAAGTGAGTTCTTCCGCCATTTTTCGTTTGTAACCGTCAATATCTTCGAATACTTTTTGGTACATCCACGCAACATGTGCTATTCCTAAAACAATCCCCAATCCTGCGCATGCAAATCCGCCCCCTTTATTGAGGGGTGTTCTTTTTCCCGCTAATCCTGACAAAGTCAGCCATACAGGATATATGAAAAAAATTCCCAGCCAAAAGGCATAGACAGAGAATCCGCTTTTCGATACTTTTCCCACTATCGGCACCGTCGCTTCAAGCCACGGCAGAAGGAACGAGATAAAAGCAAGGGCGGCAGCAACTAGAATCGTGATGTCGGCAACCGTTGTGCTGCTGCCGAAAGATTTACTACCAGCGGAACTGACTCCAGTTCCGCATTTGATACAAACGATTTGTTCGGGATTGAGCGCAACGCCGCAATGACGGCAAAACTTTTTATGTCCGGTAGGTTTTGCGCCGCAAGACATACAAGCGGCGGCTTGCTCGGAAATTGAGTTTCCGCAATTCGTACAAAATACTTGTTTCGGTATGGTCGGCACTACCACCGCTGGTACAGACTGTATTGGAGCCGGAACAGGTTGCGATGGTGTTGCAAATTGCGGTACGGAGACCGGAGTTTTACAAGCAGGACAATTCAGGGTACGTCCGGCGTGTTTGTCTTTGGCGTTCAATTTACGGTCACATGACGGACAGGAGAATGGAATAGTCATATCGAATTTACGTGTAAAAAAAGTTTGGCATAATAATTCTTGGTAAAAGGCGGGACAATCTTGCGATTATGGTTCTGTTTCGCAATCTGACGATTGCGGCTCTGATTCGTTTTTAATCAGTGATTCTTCTTGTCTGCTGCGGGCTTCTTCTGCTATTGCGCGTAATCTTTTGACACCGGATGCCGTTCTGGAAGAAAAACCAAACCAATAAACTCCGCACTCTGCTGTCAATCTCGACTCAAATTCTTCTTTCGTTTCTTCACTGATAAAATGTCCATATTTACTCATAAACGTTTTTACTGCCGCCTCATTTTTCTTGACAAGTGTGCCGCAATAATTTTGAAGATGTTCCCTCAGTGCGTCACGAATGTCCGCTTCCGGTTCTTCGCCAAGAAGACACTTATTAAGTACATCTCGAATACCCACTTCAATCTTGTTAATTTGTTCTTCGCCAAGATTCATTTGAATATGCTCCCTCAGTACATCACGAATACCCATTTCAATCTCGTTGATTTGCTCTTCGGCGTTCTGATTTTTATCTGCTTGGTCACAACCGGCTTGAGCGACGAGCAAAAGTCCCATTGTCAAAACGGCAGCACACATACATAGACGTTTCATTTTTTCTCCTCGTAAAAGGGTATGGAAACCGAGAAGCGGCAACAAGAGACCGCTCAAGACGGGAGCGGCACGCCTATCAGAAACGGAGTAATCCCTCCGACAAAAGAGGTGCATTGTTGGCCTAATGGACAATGCAGATTCTGTCCGTAGTTTACACGTGACACCCCCTTACGGGAGTCACGCAACTTTGTAAACATCGAAAATTTCCTACTCGGTTTCCCGATTGTCATGCAGAAAATTGTCGTCGCCGAAGCGATTCTGATAGTTTGTTGTCGTACTCTTAATTCATTCCATCCGGCACCACGCCGGACGGGTATTTTTAATTACAGAAATCAGTGTATCACGTTTTTTCGGGAATTGCAATAGGCGTAAAAATAATTTTTTCGTAAAAAGAGCCGGAGTACCGGCTAAATACAGGATTAAGGACATGCATGGTCAGGTATTATCCTTGCAATCGGCGGAAAAATCGCTACATTGGAGTTGACCTTTGATTTACATTTTTCGTTCACACTATATTACATTCCACATGCTCACCACTGCGAAAGACGTTTTGAAAGATGCCCGGGAAAAGCATTATGCTGTGCCGGGGTTTAACTGCGTTGCCGACATTATGATTCGCGGCATACTCGACCGGGCGGAAACACTCCGCGCACCGGTTTTCCTGATGCTCTACGCCGCCGAAGTTGACGATAAAACATGGCGGTATTATCCCGCTATCGTTAAAGCCGTTGCCGGGCAATACACGATTCCCATCGTGATGCACCTCGACCATGCTATGGAATTCACCGTCATTCAAGCGGCACTAGATGACGGTTTCACTTCCGTTATGTACGATGGTTCAAATCTGCCTTTCGATGAGAACGTAGAAATGACACGGAAAGTTGTCGAACTTGCCGCTCCTTACGGTGCTTCAGTTGAAGCGGAACTTGGTCTCGTCGGCGGGTTTGATTTGTCAGCGAAAAACAACGCCGCCAACATTCTAACGCAGCCGGATGAAGTGATAACATTCGTTGAGCGCACCGGTGTTGATTCCCTTGCAGTTTCGATTGGCACCGCTCACGGCATTTATTCTCAACTGCCGAAACTGGATATACCGCTTTTGAAAGAGTTGAATGCCGTCAGTACCGTTCCGCTGGTTTTGCACGGCGGTTCGGGAACGCCGGAAGAGCAAATCTGTGACGCTGTTGCAAACGGAATATGTAAGTTTAATGTGTACGCCGACTGCCGCGTTGCGATGTGGAAGTGTTTCAAAAAGATTGCCGCCGAAACCCAGCGCAACGACCCGCTGCCGAAAAGTTATATCATGCAGTTGCAGGAAGCACTCGGCGATGTTGTCGAAGAAAAAGCAAAATTGGCGGGCGCGGTTGGAAGGGTATAATCAACAATCGAATCAATCACTATGAAACTCTTAGCCATCAGCGACCATTACATTTCCCGCCGATACATGGCAGCGGGCTTGGCTTCTCTTGAAGAACACGGCATTAAAATTGATGTCTTTCCATGGGAGCATGAAACACTGGAGGAACTCCAAGCCGCTAATTTGAAAATCGAACAGGGCGGTCCCGATGCCGTTCCGCTTCCATATGAATTGTACGAAATTGTCGGGCAATACGATATTATCGTCACGCAGTTTCCGCCGATACCCGGAAAACTTATCGAGGCAGCCGAGCGGCTGAAAATCATCGGCGTTTTGCGCGCCGGTGTGGAAAACATTGATACCGAAACCGCAGCGAAACGCGGCGTTGTCGTTCTCAACACGCCCGGCAGGAATGCGAGAGCCGTTGCAGAATGTACCGTCGGTTTGATGCTTGCGGAAATCAGAAACCTCGCAAGAGGACACGCTGCATTGAAACAAGGAGAATGGACGAGGGACTTTCCTAATAAGAACGACATTCCCGAATTATTCGGCAAGACCGTCGGCTTGGTCGGCTTCGGTGCTGTTGCCCGACTCGCCGCAAA
>WRCR01000012.1 GCA_009783865.1 Planctomycetaceae bacterium
CTTGCGGTTTGTCGGTGAACCCGAACCCGCTGAAATCATCGGCGTTTCCTGCATGGCGAACCTGCTGCCGTTCACCATTCTTGCTCTCGAACAACTGCGCAACAAATATCCAGACCGAATTCTCATTCTCGGCGGTGTCGGTTCAAAAAGTGTCGAAGAAAAATTATTGCAGCGGTTTCCTTGGATTGACATCATCTGCCGCGGCGAAGCAGAACTGACCGGTCCCGAATTGCTCCGAACATTGAAATCGCACGGCAAAACCGCTCTCGAAAATGTTGCCGGCGTTTCATTTCGGAATTCCTCCGGTGATATTGTTCACACGCCGAATCAACAGCGGATTCGCCGCTTGGACGAGATTCCATTTCCAGCGTTTCACAAAGTTGACCTTTCCCGCTACGCCGGTTATGGAATGATGAGTTCCCGCGGCTGTCCGTATCCCTGTACGTTTTGCAGCGTTGCACCGGTTTGGAATCTTGAATCGTACAGCCGCTCGCCGCACAACATTGTCGATGAGATGCAATATCTGCACGAAAGAGCCGGTGTCGAATTGTTTTTGTTTCAGGACGAATTCTTCGTTTCAGGAAAGCGGCAGGTTATGGAATTCTGCCGGGAACTCACGAAACGCAAACTGGCGGTCAAGTGGAAGGCGTTTGGGCGGGTCAATCTTGTCGATGAAGAAATGATGCAGGCAATGAGCGATACCGGATGCGTTGAATTGCGGTTTGGTGTCGAGTCAGGCAGTGATAAAGTTCTTCAAGCGATTAAGAAGGGTTTCACGACTGCCGAGGTTTTGCAGCGGATACCGGAGGCAATCAAGTACTTTCCGCGTGTTGACGTGTTTTATGTTTGGGGCTTTCCGTTTGAAACGATTGAGGACTTTCAACAGTCGCTCTTTCAGATGGTTTCGCTGCGTATGATGGGTGCGCGCATTCTGCCGAGTTTGTTGTCGCTCTTGCCGCAAACGGAAATCTTTCGTGAATGGAGCAGCAAACAGGAACTCGAATTTTGCTCGTTCCTCTTGCCGGAATTTGTTTTCACCGGTCACGAAATTTGCCGCAACGGAAAAATTGAATTGCCGGAAAAGCATCGGGATTATTTCGATTTGATTTTGCGCAACGCCGATTTATTTCCCGGATTTTATCACATCGACTTGGCAAACAACGTTTTGCCGAAGTTGGAAATGCTGCGGCAATTCGGTTTTTATCCAGAGACAAAAGAGCCGGAAAGTTGCGGCGCGCATTCACCCGGCAGGGACTTTGCAACTACGAGTAAGACGTGACGTTGCGAGAATAAAGAAAATTTTGCTCTTGCGTAAAAACGCAATTTTCTTATACTCCGCTGATGGAACCTTATCTCAACGGAAAATTCGGATTTTTTGCCGGAACGGTTATGCTGTCAACCGCCTTACTTTGCGGTTGTCATTCATACGAACCGTTTGCGAAAACGGAACGCACTTGGATTCTCAACGAACCTGCCGCCGATAATCCGATAATTGTTCCGCTCTACGAACACGAATTTCTTTGGGCGGTGCTTGCCGATGTGATGAACTCGCATTTTGAAATCGCCCGGGAACTGCCCGTCAGAATGTACGGAAATGTTTTAACCGAAGGACGCTTGGATACCAAGCCGAAAATCGGGGCTTCGCTGCCGGAACTTTGGCACGCCGATTCCGTCGGTATCGGCGAGCGGTTTTACAACACACTGCAAACCGTTCAGAAACGGGTTACGGTACGGGTTGTTCCAAGACCGGACGGCTATGAAATTGAAGTATTCGTCTATAAGGAACTTGAAGATAACCGGAGACCATTGAAATCCCCGTTGTCGGCAGCAAACCTGCGTTATTCTGATGACGCTGACCATTTTGCTAAACAGGTGGACGTTGATGCGAGTTCTGCCGGCTGGATAATGCTCGGCAGGGATTCCGCATTGGAACACCGGCTGTTGAAAGAAATTGAATACCGCTTGAAAAACCCGCCCAGCATTATCCGAAAATCAAAAGAACCGATTCGGGGATAATGTGCCGCTTCCGTATCTGATTTGAACCGATTATTCTCTGATTATTCCGCCGAAATTTGCCGAAAATGATAACGTGTCGGTACGTTTTCAAACAGGAGTGCTTCAATGTCAGGAAAATGCAAAACATGCTGCATTGCTTTCTGCATTGCCGTTTTCCTTTTCGTTCTGGAAACCCCTTGCGCCGGTTCATGGGGAGTGGAGTTATTTCCCATCAAACAGCACGATTTCGGACGCGTCGTTCTAGGAACCGATGCCGTGTTCGATTTTCCTATAAAAAACGATTTTCAGGAAGACATCCGCATTTTGAACGTAAACTCTTCCTGCGGCTGCACATCGGTTTCAATACCGCAGCGGATTGTAAAGTCCGGCAAAAACGGCGCAATCGTTGCGCAACTCAACACAACGGGGCAGCATCTTCACGAAAAATCGGCAGTCATTACCGTCTCGCTGGAAACCGTGACGCAAGGAAGGGTTTTGCGCGATACCGTTCAACTTTCGGTCAGCGGTTATATCCGACCGGATGTCGTTTTGACACCCGGTATTGCGGAATTGGGAACAGTCATCGAAGGACAATCCGCAAAACGGATTTTGACAATGGAATACTCCGGTCGTCCTGATTGGGCTCTAACGAAAATTGAACGGAGTAATTCGTTTATACATGCCAAAGCGGAAGAGATAAAACGCAGCGGCGGCGAAGTCGCTTACAAAATAACCGTTACGCTTCTTCCGAGTGCCAAACCGGGTTATGTGAAAGATACCTTGCGGTTCACCACAAACGAAAAAACGGTCGGAAATGCCAAACCGGCGGAAATTATCCTTCCGATTCAAGGCGCGGTCATTGCTCCGCTGCGGGCAAGTCCTTCGCCGTTTATGTCCGGCATTTTGACAGAAGGCGAAAATGTGACGAAAAGTTTGGTCGTCCGAAGTGAAAAGCCGTTCCGCATCCTCGGCATTGAAACCGATGACAAAAGATTCCGTTTCAGTTTCGGAAAACAGGAGAGCAATATACAAATAATCTCGGTGAATTTTTCTAATACCAAAGAGAACGGCGCGGCAAAACCGCAGACCATTGAATTGACGGAAAAAATTCGCATAAGGACGAATTTGCCGGAACAGGAATTTCTCACAGTCGATGTTTCGGTGATATGCGAATCGGAGCGTAAACCAGCGATTTAGGCGGTATTCCGGTTATGTTATCGGCAGGTAATAATCAGCCGATTTGCGGCTTCTAAAATTTTAATTTTTTTACGGCATACTGTTGCAAATCTTGTCGGAGTGATGTAAAATTACGATGGGGTTTTCCCGATGATCCGTGTACTGCTGCTTTTGTGCCGAATCTGCTTGGAAACATGACGTTTCACACTTTAATCATGATGACCACAATATATCATAGTTCATAAACGGGTTAATTTTTATATTTTATATGTCCGAACATAAAGAATCACTTGATACCACGCGGAGCAATCAGCACGTCGACTCGTCAACCGACGCTAGAGATGCTGCCATTTTGCAGGAAACCGAAGACATCGACCTTGATACTGCGATTAAAATTGGAGTGCAGGCAAACGCTTTCGAAGGTTTTGTTCCCGGCTATGTTTTTGCCGACAGCTTCCGGCTCGAACATCAAATCGGACGCGGCGGTATGGGGGAAGCATGGAAAGCATACGACTTCCATGCCGACAGATTTGTAGTTATCAAACTGCTTCCTAAGGAAATTCGGCACATCAAAGCAGCGGTAGAGAATGTTAAAAGTTCTTTCAAAAAAATTCATACCCTACAGCATGCCCATATCCGCCCCGTCTACGGAATTTCCCCCGATCCCGTTCACGGCTTATACATGGTAATGAAGTACATTGACGGTTTAACACTGGACGAGTATAAAAAATTTATAATCAAGCAAAACGGCAGTTTCAAATTTTCCGAAGCCGTACAGATTTTATGGTGCGTTGCCCAAGGGCTTGACTACGCTCATTATAGAAAAATCATTCACCGAGACATCAAGCCCCAGAACATAATGATTAGCGAAGAAGACGGGGTGCAGATTATCGACTTCGGACTTGCCGAAAAAATTCGTACTAATTTAATCCGGTTCAGCGAAGTACAGACAAACGTCAGCGGTACCCGTCCTTACATGGCACCGGAACAATGGCAGGGTAAATATCAGGATGCCAATACCGACCAATATGCTTTGGCAGTATTGGCTTACGAGTTATTCTGCGGCAAATTGCCGTTTTATAACACCGATACATCGGTACTTAGGATGGCAGTTTTGAACGAGGCCCCGGAACCGCTGGCAGGCTTTCCGGACCATGTGAACAATGCTTTATTGAAGGCACTGAGTAAGCGGCGTGAAGAGCGGTTTGAAAACTGCCGGGAATTTATCAAGGTAATAGCGACAAAACCGAAAAAGCGAAACGAAACTGAATCGGAAACAGAAACAGACGCAGATACGAAAACAAAAGCAGGCACGAAGCCGGAAACAGATAAGAGTTCCGCAAACCTTTCGCTGAACATACTTAACGAAAACGTGTCGAAACGATGGCGGCCGATTCATATAAATGTATTCGGATCAACTTCGGAACCGAAGACATCTCCCGAGGATACTGAAAAAACGGTTAAACCTTCTATGCCGAAGTGGATGATTCCTGCCGGAATTGCCGCCGCGATTGCTTCCGCTGTTCTGCTGATGGGATTGTTCGCCTACCATTTAACCGCTGCACCGAAAAAACAGCAGAATAATGCAACTACCGCGCAGTCGCCGCCGAATAATCGGGACGCAAATGCACAAAGCCGCAATCGCAGGAATGAAGAACCCGGAACCGGCATACCGGCAAAATTATCCAACACAGAAAAACAGAAAATACAGCAGAAATACCCTGAACTCGAATTCGACTGGGCGGGCAGCAACGTGATTTTATTGGATAAACCAACACAAAGCGGGCTGGAGCAGGCACTTATGCAAGCGGCGAAAACAAAAGAAAACGATGTTATCGTTGTGAAAACATCAAAGGAAAATCACCGTATTAAAAGAGATCGCGGCTCTTTTCAGTTTTCATGCAATACCCAAAAAAACGGGAGTGTTGCCATAGTCGCCCTCGGTACTGAAAAACTGATTCTGGACAGCGGCAGGAAGGCGAGAGTTTTCGAAATCGAAAACCAAGCCGATGTGACCTTCGCCGGTGTTGTTTTTACTAACGGTTATGTCATCGATACACCCGGCGGCGGAGTTCATGTCGATGGTAATTCGACTGCCCGGTTTTACCATTGCGATTTTATCGATAATGCCAGTATTCCCAATGCAAAAAAGTACTGGTGGAAAGGTGTCGGCGGCGGCGGACTGTCCGCCGACGGCGACTGTACAATTGTTCTGCACAATGTCCTCTTCGAGGGAAACCGAAACAATCAGCCGAATGCTTTTGAAGAACCGAAAAAAGAAGACACAGCAGTTTGTAATGACAGTTCCGGCGGAATGCTTATTATGGACAAAAGTTCGCTTTTTGCGACCAATGTTGTATTGCGCAACAATCTCGGCGGCGGAATGTTTTTGCATAATATGAAAGAAGCCGAATTGCAAAACATATCGCTTGTCGACAACAAGTCATTGGGATGCGGTGCTGTACACTTGTGCGGCTTCGAGGACGAACGAACGTACAAAATAACCAATCTTTTTGCATCCGGTAATCGCAGCGGGAAACGCGGAGGTGCCATTCGCATCTGCGGAAAAGGAATCTATCAATTTAACCACTTGACATTGGTTGACAATTCCGCTGAACACGGCGGCGCACTGAGCGTCGTCGGCGACGACGAACAAGGTTTTTTGATTGCCGTGAAGGAAATCGTACTGTCAAATTCCATTATTACAGGAAATCATGCAGCCGATAACTGCGACATCCAAGTAGATTATGAAAATGTAGGAAAAACGCATATTCATAATTGCATTATCAACAATGCGGATAAGAAGGATACGTCAATCTCCGAGAATCAGAACAACCGATTTCTCCCTTTTGCCGACGTGAAACTCGGAAAATTACAGTACCTCGGCAACGGAATTCCTGTGATGCCGCTGTTGGAAGGCAGTCCGGCGATTGGTGCCGGAGTTATAACGGAGACAACTCCAAAAACCGACATCACGGGACGAATCCGCAAACCTAACAGAGCACCGGACATCGGAGCGTTTGAATGGCAGCAATAATCGCCGGACTTTGTGTCGATTTATATTCCTCGTTTTAGAAAGAACTCCCTTGTTAAGAACAAAAACCTGCGGCGAACTGCGCAAAGAACATATCGGACAAACTATAACCCTTGCCGGCTGGGTGGACACCGTCCGCGACCACAGCGGCGTTCTGTTCATCAATCTCCGCGATAGATACGGGCTAACGCAAATCACGTTCATCGACAATGACGGAACAAATTCCCTTGCCGACACTGTGCGCTCACTGCATCCCGAAGATGTCGTCCAGGTCACCGGCAAAGTGCAGGCTCGTCCCGAGGGAATCGTCAACAAAAAAATTCCAACCGGCGAAATTGAAATTGCGGCGGAAACTCTCACCGTTCTGAACCGCACCGAAGTTGTTCCGTTTCAGCCCTCTGCGCCGGAAATTCCCGCCGAAGAAACCCGGCTCAAATACCGCTTCCTCGATTTACGCCGACCGGCAATGCAAAAGACAATGGTTCTGCGCCATCGCATCGTCAAAGAACTGCGCGACTATTTCGATGAGTTGGACTTCGTTGAAATTGAAACGCCGATTCTGGGTAAGAGCACACCGGAAGGCGCAAGGGATTATCTCGTTCCAAGCCGAATTGCGAAAGGCGAGTTTTACGCGCTGCCGCAATCGCCGCAACTCTATAAGCAAATCCTGATGATTGCCGGTTATGACCGATACATTCAAATCGCCCGCTGTTTTCGCGACGAGGACTTGCGGGCTGACCGGCAGCCGGAATTTACGCAACTCGACCTCGAAATGTCCTTCATTGACTTGGAAGACATTCTCGAAGTCATCAGCGGGCTTGTTGTCCGTCTAATGAAAAATATACTCGGTCGGGATGTCAAATTGCCGATTCAGCGAATTTCATACGATGACGCAATGGAACGCTTCGGACACGATTCACCGGATTTGCGCTTTGGAATGGAACTCGTTGACTTGACGGAAGTTGCGGCAAATTGCAATTTCACAATTTTCAAAAACGCCGCCTCAAACGGCGGACGGGTTCGGGCTATCAACGCCAAAGGTGCTGCCGAAAAATACAGCCGCAAAGCGATTGACGAGTTAAATCAGTGGAGCATAGAACAATTCGGAGCAAAAGGCGTTGCGTGGCTGAAAGTTGACAACGAAAACAAACTCGCCGGTCCCATTGCGAAAAATTTCACGGAACAGGAACTCACGTCAATAGCAGAAAAACTTGATGCGGCGGCAGGCGACTTTCTGCTCTTCTCGGCTGATACATTTGAAACGACCTGCAAAGTTCTCAACGGGTTGCGGCGGCGGCTGGCAGCCGAATTGAAATTGATTGACCCGAAGGAAATGAACTTCTGCTGGGTCTTGAATTTCCCAATGTTCGATTGGGATGCGGAAGAGAACCACTGGTTTGCGATGCATCATCCGTTCACAGCACCCCTTGCAGAGCATTTACCGCTTCTTAACGGCAGCAAGGAAGACATCAAAAAGATTCGGGCGCAGGCATACGACCTTGTGTTGAACGGCTTTGAAGCAGGCGGCGGTACGATTCGGATTCATAACCCCGAAATTCAATCGAAGGTTTTCGGCTTGCTCGGTTTGTCGCAAGAGACGGCAAGGCAGCAGTTCGGTTTTCTGCTGGACGCTTTGCAATTTGGTGCGCCGCCGCACGGCGGAATTGCTTTGGGACTTGACCGGCTCGTGATGTTGTTTGCCGGTTTGGATAACATTCGGGACTGCATTGCGTTTCCGAAGACGGCAAAGGCAGGTGATTTGATGACCGGCGCGCCCAGTCCGGTTGCCGAAAAACAACTTGACGAATTGGCGATTACGTGCAAACCAGAGCCGCAGGCGTAATCTGTTAACCCTCAACCACCGCAACCTCCTCCGCCGTTAAACCGTATGAAAACGGGAACCACTTTCGTCATTCCCGTGAAAACGGGAACCTAGAGAACGGAGTACACCATCTAGATTCCCACTGTTGCGGGAATGACGAGCCAACGCTTCGTTCACCATATAATCCACAATCCCGCGCGGCGTATAATAACTGCCTGTCACTTTGCACCGTGTGTCCTTGCTGCTGGACGCGTTTGTCAATATCGCCGTGTGTTTCGCCGATTTTGAGATAACCGGCGTGTTTTTCGATGTCGGGAGTGGAGTATGCGTGGAGTTTCATGGGTTTTACTGTTCTATCGCTGCGATGTGTTTCCTCAACTGTAAATCATCCTTCAACCCGGTTTCGATTTTGAACGACAAATGCCGAAGCGTGGAAACATCACGACCGCTGAAATAACCGGCGATTTCCTTGTATTGCAGTCCTGTTTTCTTGCGTATCAAATAAACCGCAATGCTTCTCGCAAGCGCAGTCGTCTTGCATCTCGACTTCCCTTTTAACTGTGTCTGTTTCAATGAAAAATACTTCGCCGTCTTTTTGATAATACTCTCTGTCTCCGCTTTTTTGTCCTGACGCGGGATACTTTCCTCAAATATGAACCGCAGAAAATAGTCCGAGTCAATTTTTTTGTTTTCGGACTTTGCCTCAAAAACCATTCGGGTGACGGCTTGATACAGCATCGGTATCTGAAACGGCAAATGCAATGCCGCCTTTTCCAATACCGATGCCGACAGCGGTAAATGATAAGCGGCAGACATCTCCGCAAGGAACCGCGTGCGCACTTCAATTCCCGGCGGCAAAATTGATATTACAGTACCGGCAATCAGCCGTCCGCAAAGTGCTTCAGGATAACCGCCGCTCACCGTTGGATACTGCTTTGCCGTAAAGACCGCCGGGACTCCGTTTGCCGTCAATTCGTCCAGCGCAAATTGCAACTCCTGCAGCAAATGCTCTTTTCCGAGTATATGGTCAATATCATCAAGCAATAGCAGCGAAACACTCCGAAACCGTTTGCGGTACTCGTTAACGGTCTTGGTATCAATCGCTTCCGTGAAAGAGCGCGAAAAATCCGTTGAAGTCAGATAAAGAACTTTGCGGACATTAGCCGATTTCTTTTCGCCAGTGTTTTTAACAGCCGTATTTCGTAAAGAATTTTTTTTCGCTGTGTAGATTCCCCGCAGAATATGTGTTTTGCCGCAGCCGCTTGCCCCGAAAAAAAACACCGGCAGTTGCGTCCGTTCAAGAGTTTCTTCGAGAATCTTTTCGGTAAGCGGAATCAGAACCGCATTTTCCGGACCGGCAAGAAATCCCTGTTCCGGTAAGGAAAAGACCGCCTCGCCGGCAGGGGAATTACTGCGCAACGGAGTTCCGGGAAAACGAAGAATTTCTGTCATTAGTTTCGATAAAATACTTTTGCAGGTATTTTGACAAAAATTGCGGGATTGTAAATAGTCCGTTATGGACATATCACTGTTTCCGTCCGGCTTGCTGTTTTTCAAAGTCATTTTTGATACAATAAAAAATTATGGAACATGTACATTTGGATATCGTTGGAACACTGCCGACGATTCCTGTCCGTGAAAGAACCGGTCACAAAGGAACCTACGGTACCGTTCTCGGCATCAGCGGCTGCCGCGGAATGGCTGGTGCAGTTGCGCTCGCCGGTAAAGCCGCTCTTTTCGGCGGTGCCGGATTAGTCCGTCTCGCCGTTCCTGACCCGATTCTGGAAACAGTCGCCGCATTCTTTCCCGAATTGACAACGATTCCTTGTCCCGCTGATTCCGCCGGTCGATTTGCACCAGATTCCTTTGAAACGTTGAAGCCGCAGATTGAAAACGCAAGCACCGTGTTTCTAGGTCCCGGCTTGGGACGTTCCGCAGAATTAAACAATCTTGTTAAAGAAATCATCGGACATATCACATGTCTTAACAAGTTTCTCGTTGTTGATGCTGACGGTCTCAATGCACTCGCAGCCGAAAAAGTGCTGCCGAGTGAAAATCGAGACAATAGCGGTATTGTTTTAACACCGCACGCTGGCGAATTCTTTCGGCTCACCGGAAAACCGGCACCGGACGAAGAACTTATTGACGAAAGAATTGCTGCCGCAGTTCAATTCGCAAAACAATGGAATGTTGTCTTGGTATTGAAAGGACATCGGACTATAACGACAGACGGAAAACAAGTTGCGCTCAACACAACGGGCAATCCCGGCATGGCAACGGGCGGCAGCGGCGATGTATTGACCGGCTTAATTGCCGGACTGCTTGCGCAACAGTGTTTTTCCGCATTTGATGCCGCTCGTCTCGGCGTTCATATTCATGGTCTTGCCGGTGATTTAGGTGCGGAACATTTCGGTGAAATGTCTTTGACCGCAACGGGAATCTTGGAACATATTCCGGCGGCAGTTAAACACTTTTGTCTAGAGCGTTTTTGAATTTGGAGTGGACAGATTCCCGTCACCCCCGCGAAGGCGGGGGTCTAGAGAACAGACGTGAACCCTTTACATCTAGGTTACCGCTTTCGCGGGAATGACGAAAGCGAATTCAAGAAGTCCACCCCAACTTTTGATATGCTCTAGATTGGGTTTGTCTGAGTCCGCCGGTTGACACCGGCGGTTATAGATATTGCACCCCTTCGGGGCGGTTCTTACCCCAATCTAACGAAAATTTGTTAAGTTAACGTCTGTGGGTCAGGGTTCAGTGCTTGAATCGCTAATCATGTTGGAGTACTGTTGCAGCATATCGATAAGCGAGCTCACAGGTGTTGAAGTCCTCACTTGGCCCAGCAGTTCGGCAGTACCTGCGTCAGCCGCTGCGAACAAATCGGAAACACGCAGCGCGCTTTTTCCGTTCAGAAACTTTTTCACAGTAATTTTATGGATAATCTCTAGGAAAGCATCTGCTTCCGCCTCATTCCAAATAGTATCTATTGCCGAAGGCAGCAGAGAGGAAAGTTTGACAATAGCACTGGACAGGTTTGCAGCGGGTTCAGATAAATTAATATCTTTGCAATTTGAATGTGCCTCGACAGCACCTGTCAAACCGTTATTGATGCCCCATTCGTCTACCAGAAAAGCACCGATTTGACCGTGATGCCAGCCGAAATATTCCGTCTCTAATGTAGAAAGCCGCTTGCCGGTTTGATTCTGATTTTGAAACAGTTTTTCGTATTCATTGGAAAAATAATTCACCAGCACCGGCAGTGAAATATCCTGAATTAGTCCTGCGATGAATACCTCGTCGGGATCGATTCCGGGAAAATGAGCCGCCAATAATTTACAAAAAGTGCCGCGGCGGACGGCATCCTGAAGAATAATTTTCAGTTGGAACGAACTGCCTTTTTTCGGATTGGGCAGCACGGCAAAGACCGCATTCCAAATGACGAAATTCCGCATTGCTCTGATAGATATGAGCGACAATGCCTGCTGAATTGTTGTTATTTTGTGTCTAAATCCAAAGTAGGACGAATTGGCAAAAGACAAGATTTGCGAAGCCAAACCGGGGTCGGCAGAAATCGGAACAGCAAATTCTGCCGGTCCGTTTTCCGGATTTTTAGCCAACTCCATGATGTTAGCCGCACTTTGAGGCAGGGCAAAAACCCGTTCTTTTTTTATCCGCTGAACTAGAGATTCAAATGAGTTATCTGTCATTGTTTTTACAAAGGAAAGTCGGACAAATGAAAAATACAGAAATCAAGCCACTTTTAGTTTATCATAAAAAAACATTTTAGCAATATTCCCAAAAATATCTTTTGGTCACCCTCTGCCATTTTGTCAGATTTATCTGGCACAAAAATTGCTAAAACAAACTATGTAGACGAATTTTCGTCAGGAAAAAATCAGGAATCATTGCCGCTAACCACGAATTGCGGCGTAATTTACGCGCTCTTGCCGGTTTTGGCGCGGGGCGTATTGTTTAATAACTAACGAGGGAGTTTATACAAGTGTCGAAGAAATTATCCTTTGATAACGAAGCGCGGCAGCCGATTGCCGCTGGGGTGAGCAAATTGGCAAGAGCCGTTAAGTCCACGCTGGGTCCCCGCGGACGCAATGCCCTTCTTGACAAGGGCTGGGGCGCACCAAAAATTACAAAAGACGGAGTCACCGTCGCCGAAGAAATCACTTTGACCGACCCCGAAGAAAACCTCGGGGCGCAGATTGTCAAAGAAGCCGCAAAGAAAACAAACGATGTCGCCGGAGACGGTACAACGACCGCAACAGTTCTTGCCGAAGCAATTTACCTCGAAGGACTGAAAATGGTAGCCGCCGGTTCCGACCCGATGGCTCTTTCCCGCGGGATTGCCAAAGGTGCCGCCGCCGTCTGCGAAGCGGTCTCGAAACAGGCAACGCCGGTCAACGACAAAAACAAGAAAGACATCGAAAAAGTTGCAACTATTGCGGGCAACAACGATGCCGGTATTGGTAAGATTCTTGCGGACGCTTTCGATAAAGTCGGCAAGAACGGTGTCATAACAGTCGAAGAAGGCAAACAGGCGGAAACCTACGTCGAAGTTGTCGAAGGTATGCAGTTTGACCGCGGTTTTCTTTCTCCGCATTTTGTCACCAATGCCGATGAACAAACCGTTGATTTTGATGATTGTCTTGTCCTCATTCACGAAGAGAAAATTTCCAGCGCGAAACAAATAATTCCGCTCTTGGAAGCAATTTCAAAGCAGAGCAAACCGCTGCTTATTATTGCCGAAGATATTGACGGTGAAGCACTTGCGACGCTGGTAGTCAATAAACTGCGGGGTATGCTGCGGGTTTGTGCCGTGAAAGCACCCGGCTACGGCGACCGCCGCAAAGCAATGCTAGGCGATATTGCCGTTTTGACAGCCGCGACCGCAATTTACAAGGATTTGGGCGTTCAACTCGAAGCAGTGAAATTATCCGACCTCGGTTTTTGCAAGAGTGTTAATATCACCTCCGAAAACACCACTATGGTCAGCGGTGCCGGTAAGAAAGCCGACATCGATGCCCGTGTTGCCCAAATCAAACGGGAACTGGAAACCACGACCAGCAATTACGACCGCGAAAAATTGGAAGAACGTCTTGCTAAACTCGCAGGCGGTGTTGCCCAAATCAATGTTGGAGCGGCAACCGAAACCGAGTTGAAAGAACGCAAATTCCTGTTTGAAGATGCCCGCGCCGCAACAAAGGCGGCACTTGAAGAAGGTATTGTGCCGGGCGGCGGTATCGCTTTAATTCGTGCGGAGAAAGCACTTGACAAAGTCGAAGCCGTCGGCGATGAAATCTACGGTGTTCAGATTATCCGCAAGGTTCTCGATACGCCGCTGCGCTGCATTGCCGAAAATGCCGGTATTGACGGAGCCGTTGTAGTCAACCGAATTAGACAACTCAAAGGCAAAAATGACGGTTTCGATGCCGAGAAAAACGTTTACGGCGATATGCTTGAAGCAGGAATCGTTGACCCCGCGAAGGTTGTGAAAACCGCTTTAACCAATGCCGCAAGTGTTGCCGGTCTTTTGCTGACAACTTCCTGTGCTTTAACCGACATTCCGAAGAAAGAAGCACCAGCGATGCCGCCGGGAGGAATGGACCCGTCAATGGGCGGCATGGGAGGAATGGGCGGATTTTAACAAAAGAAAATTAGCGTTTTCGTAAGTGTTTTTACAGTTTTTCACTACAATTTTAACCAAACCATTATAATAAGGAATCAGAACTATGCCGAAAAAAATCAATTTGAATCCGCTTGATGACCGTATTGTCGTCCAACCCGTTGAAGCCGAAGAGAAGACCGCCGGCGGTCTGTATCTTCCCGACACCGCAAAAGAGAAGCCGCAGCGCGGCACCGTCGTTGCGGTAGGTCCCGGCAAAATTCTCGACAATGGAACCCGCGTTGCCGTCAGCGTTGCAGTCGGCGATGAAGTGATTTACGGGAAATACTCCGGCAGCGACATCGAAATTGACGGACAGGAAGTAAAAATTATCCGCGAAAGCGAAATCTTCGCCAAAATCGTGAAGTAATTGAGTATCTTCCTTGCCGCAGCCCTTCGGCTTGCGGCTGTCACAATTATTAACTATATAACTATCAACTAACAACTTCAATAAAGTAAGATGCCGAAACAACTTATATTTTCCGATGAAGCCCGAAAGAAGATTCTTGACGGTGTCAACAAACTTGCGGATGTCGTTGCCGTCACAATGGGACCGACCGGACGCAATGTTATCCTGAACAAATCTTACGGCGGACCTGCCGTTACGAAAGACGGTGTGACCGTTTCTAAAGAAATTGAACTCGAAGACCCCTTTGAAAACATGGGTGCGAAACTCGTCAATGAGGTTGCGTCCAAGACCTCCGACTTGGCAGGCGATGGTACGACGACCGCAACGATTCTCGCAAGAGCAATTCTCAAGGAAGGATTGAAAAACATCGCTGCGGGTGCTAATCCGGCTGCTCTTCGCCGCGGGATTGACAAAGCGGTTGATGCCGCCGTTGCGCAACTGCATTCGCTCGCTAAAGCGGTGACGACAAAGCAGGAAATCGCCAGCGTGGGTGCAATTTCTGCTAATAACGATTTTGTTATCGGCAATCTGCTTGCCGAAGCAATGGAAGCGGTAGGAAATGACGGTGTTATAACTGTCGAAGAAGGCAAGACGGCCGAAACAACTTATGAAGTTGTTGAAGGTATGCAGTTCGACAAGGGATACGTCTCGCCGTATTTCATTAACAATCCGACGAAGATGAATTGTGAGTTGGAGAATGTTCTGATTCTCTTGCACGAAAAGAAAATCAGCAATATCCGTGAACTGATTCCGCTTCTGGAACAGGCTGCGCAAACAATGAAGCCGCTGCTCATCATTGCCGAAGATGTTGACAATGAAGCGATGACGATGCTGGTTGTCAATAAACTTCGCGGTATCCTGAATGTAGCGGCAGTGAAAGCCCCCGGCTTCGGTGACCGCCGCAAGGCAATGCTGCAAGACATCGCAGTTTTGACCGGCGGTACCGTTATCAGTGAAGACCTTGGAATCAATCTCGAAAATGTTACGCTGGAACAACTCGGCAAAGCGCAGCAGATTACTATTGATAAGGATTCTACCGTCATCGTCAAAGGCGGCGGAAGCAAAGCGGATGTCAAGGCGCGGGTCGATATGCTCCGTAAACAGATTGAAACAACAGAAAGCGAATATGACCGCGAAAAGTATCAGGAACGGTTAGCGAAACTTTCCGGCGGTGTTGCGGTTATTCAAGTCGGTGCGAGTACCGAAACGGAGATGAAACAGAAGAAGGCGCGCATCGAAGACGCTCTTCATGCAACCCGTGCAGCGGCGCAGGAAGGTATTTTGCCCGGAGGCGGCGTTGCTCTGCTGCGGTGTAAAGAAGCAGTTGAAAAGGTTCGTTCCTCGGCAAAGGGAGATGAGAAAGTCGGTGTTGACATCATTTTACGAATTCTCTGCAAGCCGATGGTTCAAATTGCCGAGAACTGCGGTAAGGACGGCTCGGTAGTTGCAGACGATGTCTCCGAAAAAGCGGCAAACATCGGTTATGATGCTCTAGCAGGTAAGTATACCGATATGTTCAAGGCAGGAATTATCGACCCGTTGAAGGTTGTCCGCACCGCGTTAGTCAATGCGGCGAGCATTGCCGGTTTGATGCTGACTACCGAGACACTGGTAACCGACTATAAAAATGACGATGACGAAAAGAAAATCGCCGGCGCGGTGATTTAAATACGAGCGTTTAATACGAGCGGCGGACTATGAGTCCGCCGTTATCTATTTCTTCTTTGCAACGCAGCCGTCAATGTGGTCGTCAACCAAACCGGTTGCTTGAATATGAGCGTAGCAAATCGTTGAGCCGAAGAATTTGAAGCCGCGTTTTTTCATGTCTGCGGATATTCTGTCCGACAATTCCGAAGTCGGCGGAATGTCTTTCCATGACTTCCAACGGTTCTTAATCGGTTTCCCGTCCGGCAGAAATCCCCAGAGATAATTGCAGAACGAACCGAATTCCTTCTGTATTTCTATGAAAAGTTTAGCGTTGTTAATCGCCGCGGTTATTTTTAAACGGTTGCGGACAATGCCGCTGTCCTGCATTAAGCGTTCTACATCTTCGTCTGTGAACTTCGCAACTTTTTTGGGGTCGAATCCTGAGAATGCTTTCCGGTAATTTTCACGCTTGCGGAGTATCGTAATCCAACTCAATCCCGCTTGAGCGTTTTCGAGGAGCAGAAACTCGAACATCACGCGGTCATCGTGAACGGGCTTTCCCCATTCTTTATCGTGATATTCGACATAAAGCGGGTCGTTCCCGCACCATTCACAGCGTTTGATTGGTTTCATTGATATCCTAGCATCTTAATGTAGCAGTTTTTCAAAACAACAAATCGAAATTTCGCGAAAATTTAATCGGTTTTATCCGTTGCTGGGGGTACACAAATCTCCCGGACAGGGACACCATCTACATATTCTGCACTTGATATGATTGTTCCATCTTCCCTAAAATGCTTATGGCGTACTCGAACAGCATCAATCAATTCGAGTTCCCACTGTATCTGTCCATTCGAGAACCAAAGTGTTTGCGTACCAGTCCCTTGCGAAATTTCAGAACCCAGGGTCCCATCGGGCTTATAGTACCTTCCATTCCAAACAATGTGACGGTCAGGTAACGGTTTGGGAGGGAGGTCGAAGTCGAAATATTCAACAAATATCTCGCCTTCTTCTTTTAATTGTCCGCTGGCATAAAAACCTTTATAGGAATGATAGGAATTTATACCACCGGCACTAAGGAACGTAACCCAATAACCCAAATTGCCTTCCGAAACAACGACTTTATAGTACCTTTTTCCCAGGATGTTATTGGAATCGAAAATTTCTAAGCCGCAATAATATAAAGTATACCCCGGCCAATGGGGGACTATTTCAGTTTTGGGCCGCATGCAAAATAATACACATGCTGTCAAAATGATGCACACCAGACAAAGTAGTGGTAGACCTGTCGCGTACAAATTTTTCATTTTCATGGTCTTTGGTATAAGTCATTACTTCTGCGGGGGCTAAAGCCCCCGCCTCTTTAACTTACGTTTAATTTACTTCCACAAACTTTCGATAAATCCTTCGAACATCGGCGTATTGTAGTCCCAGTAGTAAGCGTACAACAGTACCGTCAACACAACTACCACGATACCGAAAAACAGTGCCGCTTTCGATGTCCGCAAATCCATATTCGTATTCGTTTCGAGTTTGAACGCTTCCTTCATCGGGAACACAAGCCGCAGCAGGAACATAATCGCTGCTATCGAACAGAACGTTATCGTCATTCGGTCAAGAAACGCAACCTTCGGCAACCCAAACATCAATGCGCCGTAAATAATCGGACTCGACAAGAGCGAAACCGTTCCCGACCAGCGCGGTGCCTTGTGAACGAAAAACCCGAACATGAAAGCACACAAAATACCCGGCGAAATAAAGCCCTGAAACTCCTGAATGAAGTGGAAAATCCCGCCGAACTTCGGATTGTCAAGTATCGGGACAAGAGAACAGCCGAGACACATAAAGACAATGACGCTAACCCGCCCGACAAAAACGAGTTCCCATTGCGAAGGTTCTCTACTGACAAACGATACCTCTTTTTGATGCAGATACGTAACGCTTTCCTTGTAAATGTCCATCGTGAAAAGTGTCGAAATAGCGTTGAGCATAGCAGCCATTGCACTGATAACCATTCCGAACAACGCTGCCAAAACGAAACCGTAAAAGCCGTAAATGCCGCACTTCTGCCAAGGCAAAAGATTCGCCACCAGCAAAGCGAAAGCGGAATCATAATCGTAACCGGAAACCTGCTTGCCGAACTTCCAGTCGGCAAACTGTCTTTGTTTTTTATGCTCATTGTGGGCTGCAAACGGGTCGGAAATCTCCGGCGCAGCCACACCGGTTTTTTCGGCATTGAAGGCAATCATCTTCTTTGCTTCTTCGGGATAAAATTGCGCAAACTTCTCATCGAAGTCGAACAGCAGTTTCAAGTTTTCCCGCTCCGTTTTCAATGCTTCGAAGCCGCCCTTGCCTTCAAAGGCGCGGTGCTGCATCTCGCCGCAGTACAGATTGAACGAAATCAAGGCGGGAAAAATCACGATGAACGGTATGAGCAACTTCAGAAACGCCGCAAAGACGATTCCCTTTTGTCCCTGCGCCAGCGAGCGGCTTCCGAGAGTCCGCTGCATAATATGCTGGTCGCAGCCCCAGTAATACAAATTAGGAATCCAAATACCGAAGAACAGCAGTGCCGTAATCGGCAGCACGTGGTCATTCCACGGCAAGTTCATCCGCAGTTTATCCTTGTTTAACGTGGTGAAACGTTCATACGCACCGGCTTGTTCCAATTTCGGAAGGAGTTCGGCTTGTTTTTCAGCGGAAAAATCCAATGCCTGCATTGCGGATTCCAAAACGGGTTTATCAACCTGACCAAGTTTTTGCATCGCAAAGAAGAGTACGACAACGCCGCATAAAATCAACGCTGTGCCTTGCAATGAACCTGCCCACGCAGCGGATTTCAAGCCGCCGTACAAAACATATACAGCGGCGAAGAAACCGAGTATCCAGCAGAAGGTAACCAGATTCAATTCAATGCCGCAATATACTTGTCCGCCGAAAATATCAGCGAAAAACTTCGAGCCGGCGTAGTTGACGGAAGTGATTGTGACGAAGGCGAAAATTGCCAGCATCGACAAGGACATCAATATCCGGCACAATCGGTTATATCGCGTTTCCAGAAACTGCGGGATAGTATAGACCCCGGCTTTCAAAAATCTTGGCAGGAAGATGAATCCCACCAGAACGAGTGAGACGGCGGCTATCCATTCGTAGGATGCAATCGCAAGACCGGTGCTTCGGGCTGCCTGACCGGACATTCCGACGAATTGTTCGGCGGAGATATTGGCGGAGATTAACGAAATGCCGATGAGCCACCATGCCAAGCCGCGACCGGCGAGGAAGAAGTCCTCGGTGGCGGTGGCTTTCTTATTTTGGTCTCGTCCGCCCATTACGAAGGCAATAACAAGAACGGCGATGAGAAAGCCGAAGAATATAACGGCATCAATAACATTGCCGCCGGCAGCGGGGGCATCTTGTGCGAAGAGAGCGAGTGATTCCATAGTGAACGGTTGATAAAATCGGGTGAGTGGAAACGGCATTAAAAAGCGGTACATTTATTTTGCCGAATTTTTTCAAAATAATCAAGAGGGGTTATTTTCCGAATCTTTCGATTGCGGCGCTGTTTTCGCCGTCCGATGCTCAAACTGGTTGTATCTGCCGCTATAAAACGCTATAATGATTTCGATGTTGTAACACAAACCTAAATCGCAAACCTGAACCTTTATCACAAAACAATGCCTAAACAAGTTATCCGCGTCGGACATAGCCCTGACTCTGACGATGCCTTCATGTTTTACGCTCTTGCCAAAGAAAAAATCGACACCGGCAATTACGAATTCATTCACGAATTGGTTGATATCGAAACACTGAACCGGCGCGCCTTTCACGGTGAATTGGAATTAACCGCCGTCAGCGTTCATGCCTACGCTTATCTGAACGATGTCTACGCTCTATGCAACTGCGGCGCAAGCATGGGAGACAAATACGGTCCCATTCTCATCGAAAACGGCAACTGGGATAAAATAAACTGTAATAATACTAAAGGCGGCGAAACCGTTTCGGTTGCAGTTCCGGGAACACTCACTACCGCTTATCTTGCCCTGAAATTATATCTGGCAAAGGAAGGAATTACAAATGTCGAATTCGTTCCTGTGCCGTTTGATAAGGTATTTGAAGCCGTGAAAGAAAAAAAGCACGATGCCGGTCTGGTCATTCACGAAGGACAGTTGACATATCAGCGCGAAGGATTTAATTTGATTGCCGATTTAGGAACATGGTTTTATCAGGAGACCGGCTTGCCGCTGCCGCTCGGTGCTAATGCAATTCGCAAGGATTTGCCTTGGCAGGTGCAGTCGGACGTTGTCCGCTTACTAAAACAGAGTATTCAATATGCGCTGGATAATCGGGACAGCGCGCTGGATTATGCCTTGCAGTTCGGACGCGGCTTGCAGCGCAATGACGCAGATAAGTTCGTGGGAATGTATGTCAACGATTGGACGCTTGATTTCGGAGATACAGGCAGGGAAGCAGTCCGTACACTGTTGAAAATGGCGTATGATAACAAAGTCGCCCCGAAACTTGTCGTCCCGGAATTTATCTAGAGCATATCAGGAATTGGTGTGGACTGCCGGAATTTGCTTTCGTCATTCCCGCAAAAGCGGGAATCTAGACGTATAGGGTTCACGTCCATTCTCTAGACCCCCGCCTTCGCGGGGGTGACGGAAATTTGTCCACACCAAATCAAAAAATCCCAAAATGCTCTAGCAGACGAATCTATAACGATTATATCGGCTGCGAGAGACAGCCGATTTTTCGTTCTTTATTCAATCGTCCTTTGACGATAAGGATAATGGAGTAGTTTTTCTTCACTTCACACAGATTTCTTGGAGTCACAATGAAAAGAATAATTTTCTCGGCAGTATTTGGACTGTTTATACTCGCTGGATTTGCTCAGGCTCAATCCGATTGTTGTTCTGTTCCCGACCCCTGTGATAATGCTTGCCGAACAGATACATGTATGTTAAAAACGTATCTAACAGAAAAAAGCGTTTTCGATTCCTGTCTCTTTGAAAATCGACTCATCGGAAAGAAATCGAAATCGAGAATATCCTTCTACGGCTGGATGCTGACCGGTATCACCGTCAATAATCACGGCGCAACCAATAAATATGATGACGATGGAGAACGCACCACTCACGCTTACGGGTACAATGTTCGTCCCGGTCGTCCCGGAATTACCGACCAGTCGGGAAACTCCTACGTTTTAATGCTGGAGCAGCCCTCCGATTGGAAAGTCAACCAACTCTGGTTCGGAGCAAAACGGGAACTAACAAACCGCCTCGATTGGGGATTTCAAACTGACTTTGTGTATGGACCGGATGCCCGCTACGCAAGAAACTGGGGCGATTACACGCTCGACGCAGAATGGGGCAGCGGTGATTACTTCGCCGCCTTCACAAATCTTTTTGTGTCGTTTGGAACAAAAGAATTGTCCGTCAAAGTCGGTAAATTTCCCGGCGGTTTTGCATACGAGGGCTTGGCTGCTCCGCGGGAATTCTTCTACAGTCACGCTAATATCTGCTACGGTCGTCCTTTCACAACGCAAGGCGTTGTCGTGGATTGGAAACCCAGCAATAAATGGACTTTCTCCTGCGGCTGGACAGCGGGAGTTTTCACCAGTTTCGAGAATCCGTATCACGACAGTGCTTTCCTCGGAAAAGCAACTTACAATTTCACAAAAAATACTGCGCTGGCGTACAAGATATTCTACAACGCCAAGGGCAGCCGGTCGGTCATCAACAACGGCGGAATCGATTGTCTGAACACACTAATCTTCACGTGTAAAATCAACAAGAAGTGGTTTTACATGGGAGAAATTGCATATACCGACAACAACTATTACGGTCAGAATTGGTACAAAACAACAGGCGAAGCATGGGGAGTCAACAATCATTTGATTTATACCGTGAACGATAAACTTTCCGTTGGACTTCGCGGAGAATTTCATCATTCCCGAAACTCTTTCTTTGATATGGCAGCAGTCAGCGGCGGTAAAGGCGGAGACCTTTGGAACATAACTTTTGCGGCTAATTACAAAATCAATCCCAAGGTTACTTTCCGACCTGAAATCAGGTATGATTATACCGATTACAAGAACGGCTACCGTCCCTTCGGCGGCAGCGAAACCGAGAATGACCAACTTTGCGGCGGCGTTTCATTCGTAGTAGTATTCTGACGAATTTTGACGCTGCAACAAATAAATTGACGTTTTTGTTTTTCAACGCGGCACACACGAAATCTTCACAAAAAACACAGAAAGATTATTGATTAAAAGATTTCCGCATTTTTCGTGCATATGTCAGCGTGTTCCGCGTTGAAAATACTTATGACTGACCAAACGTTTTTATATGTTGTTGTCTCTGATTTTTTTTCCACAAACCAGTTTTATGGGTTGTTTTCAGCGGTAATTTCGGATACAATGCACGAGTAGTTTTTTGTGCCGTCCCCACAGCGGCACAGTGGGCGGTTCACAACTGACACCGCTTTGCTGACACCGCTGTTTTTGAAATATCCGAAATGACCGAGCCAAACCAGACGAGTGAACCCCCTTTTGATAAATCGGCTCCCCAAAGCGGGGAAAGTCACGCTGCACTGAATTCTTTCACGTCTAGAATTAGCATCCGTGAAAAGTTGATTTTCATTTTTCTGGTAGTCAAGATTCTTCCCTTGATTTTGCTGGCAATCATCGCCTGGCTGGCGTTAATCTCGCTGGGAATCGTATCACAGAAAATCTCTGTAACTTCCTCAAAGGAAGCACTGACGGAAATGGCGATAGAAAATATCGAGCGCATTACCACCGATACGGCGCAAAAAGTCGCCGAATTCCTCTATAAGCGCGATGCAGATGTTTCGTACCTTGCAAAATCCTGCAAATCCCTTATGACCGGAGAATATCAGCCCAAATACATTGAAGAACTCTTTTCCGATTATGGGGAATCCAAACTCGGTCTCATCCGGCGGCACGGCGATTGGAAAGTGGACGAAAAGTACGGCATGTCGTGGGTTCTAAATGGAAATATCGAGCGGGCAAAGGAAACTGGAGAACGTTCCACAAACTGCGAAAATGATGACCTTATAAACAATACATCTTTCAATTACCGCCCTCCGTATGGTTTCGGCGACCATCCAGACCATTTTATAGCGGTGCCGCTCTACGATGAAATTGCTCTGCTCGATAAGAACGGAAAGCAGATTGTGAAATATGTTACCCCAAAATCTACGAAAAAGCGGTTTCCCTTTTCACGAGAATTAGCAGATGTGTCCGACCCCCAAAATACATATATCAAAGCAGAACGGTACTTTGAAGAGTTGCGCAAATTGGGAAAAGACGACATATATGTTTCTGATGTCATCGGTGCTTATGTACCAAGCAGTTTTATCGGAATGTACACACCGGATTACAAGGCATCAAAGCGCATTGATGCCAAGGTCAGCGAACTCGAAGCAAAAGCCGGCGATAAAATTACCGAAACATCATGGAAACTGCGGATACTCAGTTCCGAACTGAAAAATGACGAAGAATCGTTCAACAGTTGCGTGGATTTCAGCAATCAAAAAGTCCGCGAAGAAATAGACCGGCGTTTGGGAACGGGCAAAATCTGGAAAATCGAAAAAAAATCCCTAATACAGGTATCCAAAGAACTCGCAACACTCGATTTCCCGGAACTGGCAGAAGCGATTCTAAATATCCCTTTCGAACCGGAAAAGGAAGCATATTCAGGAGCGGAAAATCCGGTTGGAATCAAGTTTGAAGGGATAGTCCGATGGGCAAAACCGGTTGTTGACGATAAAAATGAAATTCAGGGCTATGTGACATTTGCACTGAATCACGACCACCTTCTGGACATGATTAACCACATCACGCCGATGAAGGAACGTTATTCGGAACTGTCTGACGCGTTTCACGGCAATTATGCGTTTATATGGGACTACAAGTGCCGAAGTATCGTTCATCCGCGGCATCATTCGATTGTCGGATACAACCCTGAAACAGGCAAACCGGAGACACCATGGCTCGAAAGCACCCTTTTCAACGATATGATAAAAAAGGGGTTCAAACGCGAAGATTGGCAGGACTACATCGCAACGCTGAC
>WRCR01000013.1 GCA_009783865.1 Planctomycetaceae bacterium
AAGAAGCAGAATAACAGTCGGACGACATGCCGCAGAGATGTTTCCGCATCGTATCGATTTTCGGTTGCCCAGTAGTACCAGTTTCTGATTTCGAGGAAGAATTTTTCGCCGAGTGTTTGTCTTCGTTTTTCGTCTTCTTCTTGTTCGGCTTTGATAACTTCGAAGGCTTTTTCGACATCGGGCGTGGAATATGCGTAGAGTTTCATTGTTTTATAATTCGATATGATTCGGAAATGCTGATTCGATTATATCGGATGCTGCCTAGAATAGCAATCGACAGTACTGCCGTCTGCCAAGTGGCACTTTTTTTGAACTCCTGTACGAACTCGGCATATCACTTGACAGGACTATTACATCTGAAAACTGCCGCAAATTTTTCCAAACGCTTACCGGCGGCGGCAAATCTGGTAAAATTGCGAAAAAACTATTGACGATGTAGTTCCATTCCTTCGTGCCTCCGTGTGAAAAACAACAACCAACCTTTAACCCCTATAACACCATGCCGAAGAAAACCGACACAAATGAACTGCCGAAGTCACTTGCCGACCCGAAATTCGCCCAGTTGCGGGAATTGTTGATCGGATCCGTAAAGGAAAATAAGAAACTCGTCCTCGCCCATTATTTTGATGGAATGAGCGAAGAAAAACGAAGCGAATACACCCCGTTTTGTCTCGAATGGTACAAGTTTCTTAAAAAGACCTGCCTAAGCGAATATCCATACAAACTCCCCAAGTTTTTTCATGAGGGTTCCTCTGTAAATCACGCCTTTCTTGCGGTAAAAACCGCTATTCTCGCCTGTTGTACGCAAAAGGAAATCGAAAAGGTTCTTCGTGAAAACGGACCGGCATTACTTGAAGCGGAATTTGAAGAAGTCATGTGTTCCCGCAGACCGGCTTGGCTGGCAGATATTTTGCTTTGGATGGGCGGCAATCCGGCACTCGGCGTTTGGGCACAACAAGATTACTGGCATATCTATCGCCGCTTTGTCCGCGAAAAAATTGTCAAACCGATAAAAAACGACTTGTGGATTCGGACAATGTTTACAGCGATGTTATTTGATACACAGGATCATTGTGATTGGAAGGCAATATCTCTTTTCGATCAATTACACGCCGATCCAGAACTTTTAGAAACGGATATTTGGTACTATTTCGATTTTGCCCGCTTTCCAAACGGTTGGAACTTGACTTCACGGGACGGTCATTTTTCCTGGGAACGCGAAACAAGAAAAGGCGAGGACTGGAAAGGCACCATTTGTACGTTAATCCAATCCGGCGAAATGCCAAAACAGCGGGTCATTGACGGTTGTTTTCAATCACTGGGTCGTCAGTTCAGCGACCATGAATCGAAGTGGTACGTTCAACTGCTAGAACTGTTAATCGACCGCCTGCAAATTTCCGATGACGAACTGGTAGACGATTCTCGTTACATCAGTTTGCTCCATAATTTAAATCCGGCACCGCGGGCATTGGGGCTGAAAATTCTGGAACGGCTTTTTAAGTCTGGCAAAATCCAAGACGGCACGGTAGTGGAGCAAGCGGCAGGCATTCTTCGGGAACCCGCCAAAGCGAAGGCGAAAAAGTCCATCGGAATGCTGGAGAAAATCGCAAAGCGAAACAGCAATCTGCACGGCGAAGTATTTCATGCTCTCGTCGAAGGATTGCAGCACGAAGCAGCGGAGATTCAACAAGCATCGCTGGAATTGCTGCTCAAGTACGATGCGTTGAATGATACCGCCGTTGCAGAATCCGTTACGAGAATTGCCGAATCGCTTGCGCCGTCAGTACGAAAACTCCTGCCGCAAACGCAAACGACACAAAAAACTGAAAAGACAAAGCACTACGAACCGCTCCCTCCATCTAAAATTGCACCGGAAAAGATTGTACCTATCACGACCTTTGATGAACTGCTCGATGCGGCGACAAGACAAGCGGGATATTCTAACGACATGGACGAATTCGAGCGGCTCCTCGACGCTCTTTCCCGTATCGGCATGGACAAGCCGGCAGATTTTGCGGCAAGAACGGACCCGCTTCTCGCGCAAATTCAAAAAGCAATCTCAGGTACCGATATACTGGACGTTGCGAAAAATAAATGGAGTGTATATTTGGGCTGGTTGAAGCGATGGCATTGCGTCTTGCAGCCGGGAATTCGCATGAGTTGCTTTCGACACCGACGCACCAATTCGGCTGGATTGATACTCGTGTTTTCGTCAAGCGGCTCAAAGATTATGTGACGCGACCAGAGTGTTACGATAATCCAGATCGGGTTCTTGCCTTGTCTCGTCTTTCGCTTGAGCATCGCAATGCGGCTCTTGCGAAGTTGCCGAAATCCGATGACGAATATATCGAAGCGGTTCGTTATGCGCTCGGTGCCGGCGACGTAACCATTGGTCCGACACCGGGTTACTGGATTTCCGCTGCCCGTGCACGCAGTCCTTTCACTGACGACGAAAAGGTCAGAGCGGTTCATCCCGGTTATGGAGCGGACGCTGCATTGACCGCCCTGTATCACGTCAGTCCCGATTCCAGTGTTAAAATGCTTCGCGGCAGTTCCTTTGTCCCTGCGAAATTGAAGATTCAGCGGACATCGCAAGCGGAACCGCAACCTGCTCACATCGATATGCCGACGGTTCTTCTTCATTTTGACAACTGGAGTTCTTTCGAGTCTCCTAAACTTGTTGTCGATTGGACCGCTTCGATTTGGCCTGCGCAGCAGGAATCGGTTTTCGCCGCTCCGATTCCCGACTTGAGCCAATGTATCGACCAGCCCGGTATGCTTCATAACAGGCAGCATTTTTTCGCTCCGCTTGGACGACCAGGGTTGCGTTTCGGTGAAAACGCACGATTATTGTTGATGCTCGGTCTCTGTCACAAAAACCCGGAGGTTCATCTTCCGGCGGTCGATATTGCGATAGCCGCTGTTGCGGAAAATCGATTTGACGCGGAATCCTTCGGTATGACGCTTCGTACGCTGTTTAAACTCGACTTTGCCAGCCGGTACGGCTGGCGAAACAACTTGCGGAGATTGCCCGGCAATCGATACTGCACACGGCAACGATGCGAAATTTGTTGGAACACACACTTACCGTAACGTTAAAAGCCGACCATAACCCTTTGCTGGAACTGTTGTTGGAACTTTGCGTCGAATCACGCACACCGGTTCAATCAACGGCGTTACGAGAGATTCTCTCCTTGCGTTACAGCGGCAAAGCGGGAAAGATTGCAAAAAAACTGCTACAATAAACAGTCGGCGACTGCGTCGCCGGAGTGACAAATTCGAGGAGCAAAACATGACAAAGAAAACCAAAGTACCGGAGTCCAAAATCAATGAAATTCTAGTTGTTCTTGATTCCGGCGAAGCAAATAACGCCTCTGAAAAAACGCTCGCCTTCTTTCACGACATGCCGGAAGAAGAACGCAGACAATACGCCAAACCGATACAAAAATTCTGCCGGGAACGCCAGAACATGCGTTCCGGTTTTTCCCGAAGTGCTTTCGATGAACTCGACATCGAAAAATTGCGGCAAATGGCTCAAGGGGTAACAAATACATTTCAGCACTGGCAGAACATTGCCAAGGCCGTTTGGTTAGCTTTGCTGGCAACAGCAACGCCGGGCGAAATCGAAAAATGTAACAGACAATTTGCCGGATCCCCGTGGTTTCAACCGCCGCATACGGATGATTCTTTGTTCACCGTGTTAAGCAATCGCAAACCGGAGTGGCTGGACGAGTTTCTCCAAACGCAATTTGAAACCGCATCGCCCGGCGAGGTCTGGAAGGAATACCGCCGCTTTTACGAGGCGGGATTGGTCGCCCGGAATCTTTCGCCGCCAGCGATTCTTGGACTCTACGCCTATTATCAATGGTTCAACGCCGGAACTCACGCTCAACCGGTCAGACTGGAAATTGACTATTTACGTAACGATAAGGAACTGCTTGAAAAGGAAATCTGGCTGCTGTTCGACTTGCCGCTCCCCGAACTACAGATATGGGTACCTCAAGGCACGGTCAATCGTTGGTACGATGCTCTCATCACGCTTTCCGTCGAAGGATTTTTGTCACGGGAACAACTCCTTGACGCAACCCTGGACGGTTTATCGAAGAATTATCTCGAATGGCAGGAAAACTGGCTGCTGGGGTTTCATAAACACCTCGCCCCAACGGCGGATGAACAACTGCTTCGCATCGACAAATACACGGCAATACTCGGTTCGCAGCGTTTTCCAACCGCCCATTTCGGTTTGGAGAATCTTCAGCCATTCATCAAGTCCGACCAGATGGATGAAACGAAAATTGCCGCAATGTTCAAGGTGATTCCTCCGCTTCTCCTTGACAAGTCAAAGGGACGAATCAAGAAACTTCTTTCGTTTTTCGAACTCGTACAGAAAAGCAAACCGGCATTGCGGCTGGCGGTCACACCGCTTCTTTTCGATGCTGTTGTCCATGAAAACAAGGACATTCAGGAGTCGGCGGCAAAGCAAATCGTCAAGTACGCCGACTTTAACTATCCGGAAACGGGGCGGCGTATCCAAAACGTTCTGCCGTCGCTTTCGCCGTCGGTGCAAATGCTCTTTTCGGAATTTCGTCCGAGTGTGGAAAGTCCGCCGACAATTGCGGAAACGAAAATCGACTATCTCAAAACGGACGGTCATCCCGAAGCATTTTTGAATCTCGCATCGGTGAGTGCTGTTCAAGAAGCGTTGCAAAACGGCGACGATTTCTTGCCGCCGAGTTGCTTCAATGGCATGGAGATACCACGATTGTCGTCTGAAAAACGCCTTATGCCTGTTGCATCCGTCCGCGAGTTGATCGACCTGATGCTGTGGATGCTTGAACACCCATTCGATTTCACGGAGTTTGAACGAATCGTGGACGGCATTGCGCGACTGACCGAAATTCGCGACGAGGAATTTGAACGTCATGTCGGACCGATTCTGAAATGGTTTGATACAAAAAATCAATATTATTGGCCCTGGCTGGACCTCATTGAATCATGGGCGAAAGGCGAAACGACAAGCGGAGTGAGACATTCACCAATGGACCAGGTTGATGGGTATTGGTCCGGCACGATGGACCGAATTTATCAAGCGAAGTTCCAATCAGGCGCGTTTCAACCCCTTTGCACGCCGACGCATCGTGGCGGTTGGATTGATCCGATACTTTTTGTAGAACGGCTCGTTAATAATCGTGACACATTGCGGGACCGTGATATTTTCGATAAGTTGCTGGCCCTATTCCGCCTCGCGCCGGACCATCGCGCCGAGGCACTTATCATGCTGGACGAGGCAAAATTGGATGACGACGGCTACATTGAGGCAGTGCGTTATGCCCTTGGCGCCGAATATGTTACGATCACGCCGGTCCTGCCGGAATGGAGTAACGCGCCTATATGGGCGGCGGCATCGCGAGTCCGGAATCCCTTTGGTGAAGATGTTTTTGTACAAAATCACTTTCAGCAACTGGGGAATGGAACGACACGTCCGGCGCGTTACGAAACGATGCTGGTCCGCGACATTTACCGCCAAGCCGTCATGTTGAACCAGCCATTGAACATTCACGGGTATTCAGCGCCCCGGGCTTTCCTCGTGGAAAATCGATACATTCCCTTCCAAGCGTATTTTACGGATTTCACGGAAGAATTTGTACCCATCGAAAATAAGCAGCTCTATCCTTCCATCCTGGCATATCAATTCAGCCCGTATTCTTGTTCCCATAATTATAATTTATGGCCCGCAAATCGCGATCTGCTCTGCCTTCAGTGGATTGTGGAACTGGCCGAGGGGATGAATTCGAAATCGTATGATGAAAGCAAGGCCGGGTGTCTTGAGATTCTGCTTGATCCTGATATGCCGTTCACGCCGGAAGCGGCGATGCTTTGGCTGCTCGCTCTTTCATGTATCGCGCCCACGGTGCAAACTCTTGCCGTTGATATCGGCATTGCCGTCATCCAGGACGGTCGGTGGAACGAAGAATTATTGCTCGAAAACGTGAAACTGCTCCTGCCGTTTGCGGAAAAAGTTGATTATCCTAAAGACAATTTGTCTCCTTCGTTACGGCAACAAGCCGAAAAAATAGATATGTATCAACAATATCGCCTGATGCCGTCGCGGTGGCCGAAATGTTTTGCGGCGATTGCCAATGAGTCGCCGCTTCACGCTCAATCCATTCGCCGGGTGCTTGAACGCATTGTGCCGCAGTTGCCGGACAAGGATGCCGGTGCTTTTCTCGAACTGCTGTATGAACTTTGCGTTGCATCCGGCGAAGTCGTCGAACATGAGGAAACCCGCCGGTTTCTTGCGGCGCTCAAAGGCGGCGGCAAGGCTGCCAAAGCGGGGAAGAAACTGCTCGGCTTGGTTCGCAATGAATCCTTGTCGCAGTCCCATCGCCGCCGTGCCGCCGAACAGGCGTTGCAAAGCCGCATGGAACGTGTCAAACGCTGGTATAAATCTTAACCTAACGAGAGCAGGCATCTATGCCGCCGGTGATGTCTCCACCGCGATCGCCGCCAGCAGTTTCGCAACTATCTCTTCGTAAGAATACGAACCAAGCAGCATTTCGCCTTTCTTCAAATTGACGAAGTCCGCTCCGCACCATAAACCGAAGTCAGCGTTGTCCGTTTCACCGGGTCCGTTCACGCGGCAGCCCATTACCGCTATCGTCAATCGGCGGTCTATGATACCCCGCACCGCTTGACGAACTTCTTCCGCAAGAATAACGAAACGCTCATTCTGCACCCTCGCACCACTCGGACAACTGATGATGTTGATTCCGTCTTGAACCCCATCGGCTGACGACAAAATCGTTCCGTTTTTAACATTCGCCAAAATCAATTTACCGGCTTCGATTTCTTCTTCTTTCCGGCTGTTAGGAACGGTCAGCGAAACCCGCAGTGTATCACCGATTCCCTTTGCGAGCAACGGTTCCATTGCAGCGCGGGATTTCAAAACGCCTTCCGGCGGCAAACCCGCTTCTGTTACGCCGAGATGCAGCGGCACCTTCGGACGCAACGCCGCAAACCGTTCATTGATGCGAACTACCGTCAGCGGGTCGGACGATTTCAGTGAAACACAAAATCGAGGGAAGCCCAGCGATTCAATGAAATCCGTATGGTCCAGCGCGCTTTTCAATATCGGGTCTTCGTCTATCACAACTTGTTTTATGTTCGGGTCAATGCTGCCGCAATTTACGCCGATACGCAAAGTGCAATCATTGTCTTCCGCAACTTTGACAAGGTATCGTACCTTTTCCTGCCAAGAGGTCTGCGGTTCAATGTGATGAAGATGCCCGGGATTATAACGGATTTTATCGACCAGCGGCGCAACAACTTCCGCCAATCGGTAATTCTCCTGCAAGTCAACCGAGAGATTAGCGGTAGTGAGTTTTCGGATTTCTTTTAGTGCAGCGGCATCTTTCGGTGTATCAACGGCAATGCGGACGAGTCCTGCACCGGCATCTGCTAACCGCTGACAAGTTGCTGCTGTTGCGTCGATGTCGGTCGTTTTAGTTGCCGTCATACTTTGCAGAACGACGGGATTGTCTCCGCCGATGGATATTGTACCGATTTTGATTGAACGTGTCATTGGTAATGTTTCATAGATGAATAACAGCAGGAAAAAAAATTATAACATAAATTTGCTTTGTAAAAAAATTGGGACTTGTAATTTTTGAAATTACGTGTATCATTAATAACAGGGTGGTGAATGTGTCGTTTTCCGTAAAAGTGCAAATTTTCGAAACAAAGGACATTCACATGAAAAAGACAATGATTTTCCGTAATTTGAGTGCTTCGATGAAGCGTCCGCTAAACGAAGGTTTTACCCTCGTTGAACTCCTCGTAGTTATCGCCATCATCGGCGTGTTGATTGCTTTGCTTTTGCCTGCTGTGCAAGCGGCTCGTGAAGCCGCAAGACGAATGTCGTGTACCAACAAGTTAAAACAAATTGCGCTTGCGGTACACAACTATCACGATGTTAACGTGGATGTGTTTCCGCCAGCCGCTCAATCGTTCCGCGCAGGCGGACGATACTATTTGCGTATGTCAGGGTTCATTCCGCTGTTACCCTTTATTGAACAATCCGGTCTGTCCGCTGCCATAGTCGGCGGCGGCTGCGGGGTCTGGATACACAGGGACTCAATTTTAGGTCTTAACGGTGCTAACGACTTTGCCGGTACCGCTGTGACAGGGACTAGCGGCTACTTTAACAAAACCCTCGATGCTATGCTTTGTCCTTCAGATGCTACCGGAAGGTCCAAAGGTGCTGACGACCAAAGCCGGAACAACTACCGTATGTGTCTCGGTGATTTTCCGGTATGGAGCAGCAGTTTTCCGGGTGCCAGCAACATGAAACAAGGTGGTAATTTGGATGCCGTACCCGCTGCAAGTACGACTATTGTTGCCCCAACGTTTTCCTATTCCGCGGCACCTAACTCTGGTATATGCGGTATCAATCGCGGCACATTCGGCATGCAGGTTTGGAACGGGTTTAACAGCATTCTGGACGGAACATCGAATACAATTCTCGCTTCTGAACGTTGTATCGCAGACGACAGTACCCGCAGGAGAATAAAAAATGGTGTTGCCTACGCATTTTCCCCTACCGGAACGAACAACGCCGGTTTGATAAATGGTTGTGCGCAGTACAGAGGGACCGGCAACAATTACCCTAACACCCTTATTGACACAGTATTATCGCCGCATTCCGGCAAACGCTGGAGCGACGGCTCGATTTTGTACACCGGCTTCAACACCATTTTACCGCCTAACGCCCCTGCATGTGCTATATCTTCTACCGAGATTCAATACGTCGAAGATGCGTATTTTATGCCTCCGTCGAGCAACCATTCCGGCGGTGCGAATACGGCATTGGCAGACGGTTCAGTCCGATTCGTTTCGGATACAATCGACCACACAGGCAACACCGGCGGCGGTTCTGAACTGCCGACTTGGTTTAGCGGTGCCAATATATCATATTCCGGCAACAGCGTTTTTGGTGTTTGGGGCGCAATGGGCAGCCGGGACGGCGGCGAAAGTACGACACTATAGTTTAGCGGCGGACTCTAAGTCCGCCGTTGATGAGGAATAATTATTCATAATGTCTTTGTTAAGCGTCAGCCGGGAAGCAATGAAGAGTACCTTCGAGGTACTCTTTGAACGTAAAAAATATCCGCAAGGTACCGAAGCAGTTCTCAACGCTCTTGACGAAGTTGAACGTCTCGAAAAAGTCCTTTCCGTCTTTCGCTTCGACAGCAAAGTACAACTTATCAATCAAACCGCTTTTCACGAACCGGTACACGTTGACGAAGAATTGTTTCATCTGATTCAAATCTGTCAGCAATTCGCCGAAAAAACAGACGGCGCAGTTGACATCACCAGCGGCGCGCTCTGGAAACAATGGGGCTTCGCACACCGAAAAGGCAGCTTTCCTAACTGTATTCCTGACAGTGAACAAATCGAAGAAGCACTTCGCAGAACCGGTTATCGGCACCTGCATCTTGACGAAGAAGCCCGCACCGTTCAACTTTTGAAAAAAGGAATCGAATTAAACTTCGGCTGCGCCGGAAAGGGTTTTGCCCTCGACACAGCGGCAAAGAAACTGTCCGCCGCCGGTATCGAAAACCATATATTTTCCGGCGGATTAAGCAGTATCCTCGCTGCAGGCAAAAACGAAAAAGGGGAAATATGGAAGACCGGCATCGCTCATCCTTTGAAGCCGGGACAGCGTCTAGCGGAAATTGAATTGAACAACGAAGCGGTCAGCACTTCCAGTTCGGCAAAGCAGTTTTTTCGTTATGAGGGACATCGGTATTCGCATATCATTGACCCGCGCACCGGCTTTCCGGCGGAAGATGTGTTTTCGGCGACCGTAATCGCCCCGACAGCAACAGAAGCGGAATTACTCTCTACCGCTTTTTTCGTACTCGGCTTTGACGAATCGGAACGTTTGATGAAACGTTTAGCGGCGGACTCTAGGTCCGCCGTCACGTTTTCCGCTTTATTTGTCCTGCCAATCAAACACGGTGTCAAATACGAAATCAAAACGCTGGGCGAAAGGTTTATTCCAATTTCCTGCGCTGAAACAGAAACCACTCCGCAACCGTCCAAAAAAGACAAACAGCGGTGAGAGCGAAACCAACGGGTTTAACGAGAGATTGTTTAGCGAGTTTTGCGGGGGCTAAAGCCCCCGCCTCTTTAGTCGATACATCTTTAGCCGATGTTTCTTTAACCGATGAACCGAAGTACTTCACGGCGCGGGACAACAGCAGCGGAAACACCGTCTGCGAAGTAATATCACTCCTCTTCAAGTCGGCATTGAAAACGAAAACCTTGCGCTCCGGCGTTTCAATCAAAATATAAAGCGGCACCTGCTCCGCCGTCTTCGCAAGAATCTTGATGTCGATGTCAGCAGCGGGTTCGGGAAACGTAATGTTTCTCGCTCCTTGAAGCAGCAGGTTTTGTAAGCCGAGTTGTTTCACCAACTGCGAGGTCTCATCGGTATCTTCAACAAGCGCAATACCAACGGGTTCGCCGACTGTGAAAAATTGCGTATCGTTTTGCGGATTAAAAATCAAGATATTGCCGGTCGGCAATTCCGCCGGAACTTTACCGTTCAAGACGAGAACCACGTTCTTTGAAATAATCTGCGGGACTTCATAAACGGTTATCACTTCGGTGTCCGGCAGCGATTGCAGCGCGCTTTGCAGAAAGATATTTTCAATGTCGCAAAGAAGAACCTTTTGCGATTCGACCGGCGGAAGAATTGTTACGGCAGTAACCTGAATCGGTTTCTTGCGGCTGTCTTGCTGTTCATTCTCCAGAATCAAAGCACACTGCAAAACACCGCCGAGCGGTGAAGCGTCCCGAATTATCGTTTGCTGAACGGAGTCCTTCGGTATAGTCAGCGGTATCGCCGACAAAAGACGGTCGTTGAGTTGCACTCCGAGCATCGTTTCCGCCGTTTCAGTTCCGGTGTTAGCAACCTCGATAAGAATTTCGTAATTAGCCGGTTCATCAAACAAACGGCGCGGCTGAAACCGGGTGATGGCGAGTTCCGCTTTTTCTTTCGGTTTGCCGAAAATGCTTTCCGGCAGATGAATCTTCGGATTCCAAGCCGCGATTGTCAAAAATGAAATGAAAAGAATACTCAACAGAAGCGAAATGATGCGCCGGATTTGCCAACGCTGTTTCGAACGCTGTTCCAGCAATACCTGTTGCCAAAGAAACACCGTTGAAGTAATAGCGGTGCTGATTCTCAACCGAAAAATATAAAGTATTACGATTGGAATTATCAGAAACAGAAGATACATTGACTATTCCCCCCTCAAATCTATAACGCTGATTTCCGGTCGGCAGAAAAGGCGTACACGGGGAGCCCAGCCGCGTTCCATACCGGTGCCGCGGGACACCAGCAGTTTAGAACCGTTGTCAAGTATATGCAGTCCGCAAAGCATTTTACGGGGAATCTGTTTTGACGAATTGTCGCCGCCCCAGCCGAGCGGACCATAAAACGGCAGTGCAAGTTGCGAACCGTGAGTGTGACCGGCAAGCATTAAATCCGGTGCGCGCTCTTCCGTCAAATAACCGCTAATATTATATTTATGCGTATGATAACCGTTAAGTGCATAGTTGGGACGATGTCCCGCCATCACGATAAAATTGCCTGTGTCCGTCAAACCGTTCTCGCCGACACCTCCCATTGAGTCGTTCAAACCCAGCAGCACGAGGTCAATAGGACCTTTATCTTTGTCGGCTCCTAAATTTTCAAATATGGTAGAGCCATCGATATATTCCACAGTTGTATCTTTGAAAAAGTTTGCGGAACCTATATTGCCTGCAATCGCAAACACACCCAGCGGTGCTTCCAATTTATGTTCGACGAACAACAGTCGAAAACGTTCCGGCAAGTCGGCAACGTTTCTGGTGCCTTCATAATACTGTAAGTAATCGCCGCCGAGAATGATTAAGTCCGCCTTTTGTGCCTGAATCATTTTCAGCGTTTTGTGTTCATACCAGCCGACGCGGTCAGTTTGAATATCGGAAACAAAAACAATCCGCAGCGGCTTTGTAATTTTCGGCGAAGTTACTGTGTAGTATTCCGCCGTCAAAGAAAAATATGGTTCAACGACAAGCATATTGAAACCGAGTATAAAAATCGAAAACCCGCACAGCAGCGGAAGAATTGCCGTGATGTAATTCTTCCTCCGCAGTAATAAAATACCGGCAATGAGCAGAAAAATACTGCCGTGATAGGTTAATCCTTCAACAGCGCATTGTCCGCCGTGTGTGCGGAACAAGCGGGCAAACAATACTATCGAACACAACCCCGCAAAACCAAGAAAGGCGGTCTTGACAAGAACAAGAGCAAAACTTATCAACGATTCTGTTTCCTGCGGCGGAATCGGAATGAACGGCTGCGGACGCTGCCGCCCCTGCTTTCGTTGAAAGCCAAACCCCGCGTCACCGAGATACTGTGCATTGTGATAGAGCAAACTTATTTCCAACTTCGGTTTCCGAAACGGACGCAGTACATAAAGCAGCAGCAGCCATAAAATAATGTCGGCTGCGAACATCAAACAGTGAAAAGGAATTGTATCCATTATTATCTATAATCCGACAGTTCGTCAAGCCAGGTTCGTATTTCCGGTTCGTATTCGCAGGACAAATCACCCTTAACTAGTTGTTTGTGAAAGTCCGCTGCGCCGTTTTTGAACAAGTCGGCGGCTTCTGCATTTTCAAACCGCTTGTCCGGGTCTGGCGCAATTAAACTTTTACAAAATTGCAGAAGCAGTTCGCTGGAAGCGACATCCCGCGGCAAAATTCTGGGCAGTTGCGAGGCAAGTATAAGCCGTCCGTCCAAGCCCTTAAGGGCGGAATTTGCTCCGAAAAGTTTCTTGCCGGAAAGCATTTCAATTAAAACATAGCCGAGCGAAGCGATGTCGCTGCGGGGAGTTGCCTCTTTTCCTTGCAGGACTTCCGGCGCGGCGTAAACCTTTGTGCAAGGACGAACAACCGTCCGCTTATCTATCAGAAAAGCAGAACCGATGTCAATGACTTTGGCACTGCCCGTTCTCTTGAGCATTATGTTAGACGGCTTGATGTCGCCATGAACAATTCCGGCGCGGTGCAAGGCACCTAACCCGCTAAGGCAGTCGCGGATTATCGGAACCGCAATGCCAGGTTTTAACCGCGGATGTTCCTGTCCCACCGTTACAACTACTTCGTTGAGATATTTCCAGCGGGACTCGGTGACCTTTTTCTGAAGTGTATTGAACATTTCCTGCCGAAGAAGCCGACTCAAGTCGATTCCGTCCACCAGTTCCATGTCCATAATTCGGATACGGTCAATACTGCGCCAGTTATGCACCGACAGCAAATGGTCATGCTGAATTTCAGCGACCTTTTGTGTTACCAGTGCCATGTAATTCATTTCCTCTTCAAAAATGATGTCATTCGGATGGCGTTCCGGCGAAAATAATTTAACCGCAATCGGCAGTTTGAAACCGTCTGTTCCGCGGCGTTCACTTGCAAACACGACTCCTTGTCCGCCCTGTCCGAGAACCTCGCCGAATTCAAGCACTTCGTTCCAGTGGACAATTTTTTCGTCAAGCAAACTGTAATATCTTGCTCTTAATTCCGGCGAACAGCCGCAACTGGCACCGCCCGGCACCTGTGTTATTGTACTTTCGTGTATGTCGGTCGTGGCATCGGATACTGGCATATTTGAATCTTTATTTGAATTTTTATGACGTGTCATCAGTTTTACTTTCCGGCTTTTCTGCGATTACATTCTTTACATAACATCTGACAATTCTCCGGCGTTGTTTTGCCGCCTTCATGCCAAGGCGTGATGTGGTCGGCTTCCATATGTTCTATCCCGAACTGCTTTTTGCAATGCGGACAGATTCCTTGTTGTTTTTCATATACCCGGCGTTTGTCTTTTTCGGTAAAAGAACGGATACTTAAACATCGTTCTTTGCTTTCGCCGCTCAACAGATATTCGTAAATACCTTTTTGCTTTGTTATTTCTTCGTCTTCTATTAACTCTTTGATACGTTCTTCTAATCTGTCGGGATTATATTTTTCGTTTTTGAATTCGTTATAGAATTCGCCCCAGGGCAATCCTTTCATTAACTTGCCGCGGTAAGTCGGAAACGTTGCGTTCACCCATTGAATTACGCAGTCAAAATACTGCCATAATTCTTTTGCGTCCGAGTCGTGTTGATGTTCCGACATATATCTTTCGATATTGCCGCCGCTAATCCATGAAAGAACTGTCTCAAGATATTCCTGACGGATGGGTGAACCATTAAGATATTGTCCGCCTACCTTATCCGCTGCTCCATTTTTTTTACTAAACTTTACTTTTGCGCTTGAAAGCCAAGTCCCGTGATACACAGCATTGCGTATTTCCTGCTGCGTCAATCTTTCGCCTGCTATGTTGACGATGTTAAACCATTCAAGTTTTTCGCTGTCTGTACCCTCGCAAAAATAGACGAAAAGTTTGTAGTTGAAAATTTGTTCCTGCTTGTCACTCGGCAAATTGGAAAACCTTAAATTATTAACGGCAAAACCATCTTTGACGTATTCACAAAGAGCGATAGAACGTTGTTGACCGTCAAGTACTTCGTAATCGTTTTCGCCGTTAACAACCCAATACATAACGTTCAAAGGATAATTCTTTAACACGGACTCAATTACGGCATCCCTTTGTTTATCTTTATAGACGAATTCCCGCTGATAAGGCGGACGGATATTGAGTTTTCCGCCGTATGCAGAAACGCTTCCGTCTTCTGTATTATTAAAATAACTATTGGCAAGTTCTCTGACGGTGATGTACCGGAATTCAATTTTCATTTTGTTTTAAATTGTTGTTCTCTGACGTTTACGAATAATAATCCGTCTGTATGTAGGAATGCCGTTTAATAAAACATCGTTCTGTCTATCTGGATTTTCTAAATCGTTGTATCTGCTGTCGCAGATAATCTCAAACTGTTCCGGATTATAAACATCAAGAAAAGTAATCGGAACCCCCATTTTTCCATCATAATCGCAGGGAATATCAGCAACCTTACTGACCTCTATTGCATCATAATTATCATAATGCGAATATCTTTCCGGACTATAACGGGAAAATAAATCTAATACTTCGTGCCGTTTTTTTGTGTCGAGATTGGTAAACCAACTGATATTACGAAACTTAACCAAACCGGTTTCTTCATCATAAACGCCGTCAGCAAAATTGCCCTTTGCTTCTGGAAGAATCTTAAAATACGCATTACCTCCATTAAAACCGTAACCAAGCCATAACTTGTTCTCCACTATCAACGGAAAAATTTCCTTGTAAGACACAGCATTTTTACTTCCGATAATAATGAATTTTTTGTCATACTCGACAAGTTGAGCAACGAATTCTCTGAAAAGCGAAAACGGCGGATTGGTAACGACAATATCTGCTTGTTTTAATAACTCGATACATTCCTCACTGCGGAAATCGCCGTTTCCTTGCAGCACATTCCACTCGTTTCTTTTAACAAACGCTTCGTAATCGCCGTCTTCGATAACATCATCGTTGCGGTCTTTTCCGTCATAAATACAATAGACGGCTTGCTCGTCTTTGTGTTGCGAAAACAAGTCGGGATTCAAGTTTTTGTAGCAGACGGAAATGATTTTTTTCAATCCGAGACGGTAGAAACTTGTGAAAAAATAACGGAAAAAATTGCTGACTCGCGGGTCATCGCAGTTGCATAAAATCACTTTTCCACGGAACTGTTCCTTATAATGTTCACATTCACGCTCAATGTCGGCAAGTTGCGTGTAAAATTCGTCGTTTTTCGCCGATTTCGCTTTGCGTAATGATGTATTTGTATTTCCGGTTTTATTCTCTGTTTTCTTTGCCATGTTTTTGCTCCATCCACAACTATACATCATATGCGGTTATTTTAGCCGATTTTCTACTTATAAAAAGCCGCTTAAAAGTTTCTTTACCGTTTAACATTGAACCGCGACCGAAAACCCCATTTGGGTCTTGGTCTATTCCTCTGTTGCTTCCCAGTATCTCAAACTGTTCAGGATTATACTTTGCAAGGAACGAAATCGGCACGCCCATTACACCATCGTAATCAACCGGAATATCTACAATGTTGCCGACCTCAATAGCATCATAGTTATCGTATTTCGGATAATACGCAGGATTGTAACGTTTGCCCAACGTTAATTCCTCATTACGTTTTCTATTCGGCAAGTTAGTGAACCAGCAGGCGGGCATGTGATAAACCTTTTTTCCGTTGAGTATCTTTTCAAATTTTTCGGTATCTTGCGGCAACTCGAACCAAAACGAACTGCCGAAAGGAAAATATCCCATCCACATTTTATCTTCTTTTAACAATGGAAAAATTTCTTTGTAAGTGATGGCGTTGCCGTTTCCGATAACGAGAAAACTCTTATTGTGTCCCGTAACCGTCGCAATATATTCTCTGAACAGCGAAAACGGCGGATTAGTACAAACGATGTCCGACTCCCTTAAGAATTCGATACATTCCGGCGAGCGAAAATCTCCGTCTTCTTGTAACTCCTTGACGAATCCTTCTCTGCGTAAATTGTTGAGAAACGCTAACCCTTTGATTTTATCGGTTAATTGAAAGTCCGATTGTGCTGCGTAAAAACGGATTTTTTCTGAATCTGCACCGGAATTTACACGGATTACGTAAGAATTTTGTCCTTCATTGAAAAGGTCAACTCCTTCTTTGTAATGCGTGCAAATGAGTGCTTTGATTCCGAGTATCTCGAATTTGTTTGCGAAAAACCAGAAGAAGTTTGACCAAGTCGGGTCATCGCAGTTGCAATAGACAATTTTGCCCTCGAAGTGATTTATATCACTGTCGAGAGTATAGTTGTTCACTTCTCGTTCGATATCATCGTACCGAGTGTAGAATTCATCATTTTTAGCGGCTTTCGCCTTGTTCATTGTGGTATTTGTGTTTTTCGTTCTTTTTGCCATTTTTTACCTCCCTCCTACATAATTACGAATTATCCACAGTCATTTTAACCAAATTCTTGCAAAATGTAAAATTCGCAAAACACGCTGGACCGTTCTACTCCGCATGCCGCTGCTCATTGCTTCTGCCTGCCGTTGTATATTCCTGTTTTACATCAATCCAGAGCGGAAAACCCGACTGACGAATCGGAAAACCGTGTCTCTTTCCCTCCTCGGTCAAATAATTGATAAGCGGTTCGCCTGCCTTGAAACGTTTCACATTCGCAGAAAAAATATCGACTACATCGTCAAACCGGCGGTGAAACTGACCTGCAACATGCGGCGTTATAATTACATTCGGAAAATCCCACAACGGATGTTCCGACGGAAGCGGCTCCGGCGAAGTTACATCCGCAACCGCTCCGGCAATCTGCTTTGTTTTCAAGGCGGCGACCAAATCATCCGTGTTGACGAGTCCGCCGCGGGCAACATTCACGAAAGGCGCATTGGGACGCATCAAAGCGAACTTTTCAGCATTGAACATCCCTCTTGTTTGCGAATTGAGCGGCAGACATAAAATCACGACATCGCACAGCGGAAGCACTTCGTCCAACTTTTCCGGCGGAAGCAGTTCAGAAACAAACTTCGTCTTTTCAGTCGGAAACAAATCGACCGCAAGGGTCTTTGTACGAAATGCCGCAAGGACTTCAGCAAGCCGTCTTCCGACACCGCCAAAGCCGATAATGCCTACCGCTGCATCGGTTAAATCACGGGTCGGATGGCGGAGAAACCTGCGGTAATCCGGCGTTGATTTATCGCTCTGTTCTTTCAAAAACAGCGGCAAAGACCGCATCCAGGAAAGAATCAGCGCAAGCGTATGCTCCGCAACTTGGTCGGCAAGCACACCGGAACAGGTCGTTATTGTAATATCGGATTCTATAACTTCCGGCACAAGACACCAATCCATACCGGCAGCAGAGGACTGTATCCATTTCAATCTATTTTTTTTGACTATATTATCCCAATTAACAGGAACTTTTGCGTGTCCGCAAAAGTAGTCGGCTTCGAGCAAAGCGTCTCCGACGCGGTCTTGTCCGACGTTGATAATGTCAACGCCGGACCAAGCCGCTTTGACGCGGTCAATTAAATACTGTTCGACCGGAACCTGCTTGAAACAAACAACAAGATTGGACACTGCTGAACCACAGAGATAAAAAATAACGGAAAAACCGATTGTATGCCGATGCCGAATGACACAAATAAGATACCCCTGTATTTTACCACAAAAACAGGAAACTTCAAGAGTAAAAAGCGTGCTTTGAGCGGCGAGTGAAAGAAAAACCAGTTTTCACGCAGCCCGCTGCTCAAAGCGGCAACTTTTGTTCTTGCCAACATTTGCGACTGTGTTAATATTTGCACAGGTTATCGTTCCGCCGGTTCTGTATCAATTACATTGGCGGCTGCCAATTTCACTCACCACTCGCCACTCACCACTAATTGTCAAAATGGATAAGAAAATATTAAATCAGATGGTTCAGGTAAAACAAACACATTGGCGGGCATTTACGCCTTGTTTTTAGAGGTTTGGATTTGCAAAAATTTTCGAGTCAGGGCTTGTTATTCGATGGTTTGCGGGTCTTGATATTTCGGAAAAAGGGCGTACAATTAACAGTGTTCGCAGTCAGTGTTTGTAGTTTCGTTTATCCTTCTTTTGAAAGGTTCACAATGGTACGTTATTTCGTGCTTGCCGGTGTTTTGATTGTTTTTGCCTTACCGTTTTTTACTCCGCAATTTTCCATTGCACAAAATGCGCCGGTAACCGAAGTTGTGCTACCGTCGGCGTTGAGCAGTCCGTCTCTTGACGACGCAAAAAATACTGCGGATATAAAGCAATATCTTGCCGCGATGGAAGAAAAAATTGAAAAGGAAGTAGCCAAACTTGTCGAAACAACAGAACCGAATCCGACCATTCTTGCCGGTTTCTTCAAGCGGAAGGGCGAATATTTTCTTGCGGCTGGCAACAAAGCCCTGAAAATAACGGAATCGGACGATGACCGCGAGTTTGGATATTCTCTGAAAATTCAAGGATTCAAAATGTTAACCCAACAGCAGCGGCTTATTGCCCTCGAAAAACTGCGGACGGAGAATAAATTAGACGAAAAAGACCCGCAGTACAGGGAAAAAATGATGCCGCTGTTCCTGAAAGTGCAGCAGATGGAGACCGATGCCCAAAAAGATTTTGACGCTCTTATTACCGAAATTGAAAAAACCGGAAAGTTTCAAGACCTCGTTTTGCAAGAACAATTTGACCGATTTTCCAACAAGGCGATGACTTGCAGCGTCTGTTTTTCGCCGGAATTGTTCGAGCAACTCAAAACCGAAGCAAAAGAATGGGCGACGAAACCGATTCCGCAGCCGGAAAAACCGCTTCTTATGCTCATCAGAATTGCAGAATCCGCAGGAGTGTCAAACGATGGTACACCGCAGCAACTCAAGACGATTGAAGAGATAACCGCTTTCATAAATTCACCGCAGTGTACTTTCCCGGCGGAGAAGAAAAAGCAATTAGTTGATGTTTTGGGCAAATTCACAAAGACCGCCGCCGGCGGCGACTTGGCGATTTACGGAAAAACGCTCGACGATAAGGACTTCGACTGGGCTGCGCTGCGGAAAAAAGTTGTTCTTGTTATTTTCACGGCTGACTGGTGCGGACCTTGCCATGAACAGTTGCCGGCACTGCGCACTTTGTATGATAAGTACAAGGCGAAGGGTTTTGAAATCGTGTCCGTATATGTTGCTGAAAGAGGAGAAGGCAATGTCAAAAAATTCGTTACCGACGAAAAACTCCCATGGATTGTTATTTCAGAGACACTGACGAAAGCGTCCGGCAAGACAGGACAAGGTGAAGAGTACATGGTTAGTCAGGTGCCGACAACGTATCTGGTCGGGAAAGATGGACGGACGCTTGAACAGATTCCGACTGTTGAAGTTTTGGACGAAAAACTCGCTGCGCTGTTGGGACAGTGAAATTTATATTGTACACGGATATAGATTGTCGTTTTTTCTTTGCGTACCTTGCGGTAAAAATTTGACCGCAGAGAACGCAATGGATTCGTAAAGAACGCAAAAACAATTTCAAGCGTCACAACAGCGGCAGCACAAACCAAGCCGTGATACCGAAAACACAGCCGCAAAGGAATTCGATCAGCGGATAGCGGACGCTAATCGGTTCCTTGCAGTCGCGGCATTTTCCTCCCAGCAGCATCCAGCCGAAGACGGGAACGTTATCGTACCAGCGTATGGAGTGTCCGCACTTCGGACAAAATGACGGCGGAAATGCTATGCTCTTTCCTTGCGGAAGACGATACATAACCACGTTCAGGAAACTGCCGATACAAGCACCGACAGCGGCAAACCAAAAAACAAACTGATAATAAGTAAAAGGGTCAAACGGAAACATACCATCTTGCAAGTAATTTATAAAACGTTATACTCTAAAGTATAATTTTAATGAATTTTCTCTTTTCGTCAAAGGTCTAACATTGCCGAAACGTGCCGAAATACAAGGTATTGCATCTTATCTTCCCAAAGAAGTGCTGACCAATGCGGAAATCGCAAGATGTTTTCCGAACTGGACGGAAGAGAAAATTTCTCATAAACTCGGCATTGAAAGCCGTCCCATCGCCGCCGCCGATGAGACCTCCGTTGATATGGGAATCAAAGCGGCGCAAAAACTTTTTGACAGCGGAATCTGCGAACCGGAACATATTGATTTTCTGCTCTTTTGTACACAATCGCCGGATTATTTCCTGCCGACTTCCGCCTGCTTGATTCACGAAGCATTAGGACTTCCGAAGTCCGGCGGTGCCTTGGATTTCAATCTCGGATGCAGCGGTTATATTTATGGACTTTCGCTTTGCAAGGGTTTAATCGAAACCGGTGCGGCAAACAACGTCCTTTTCATTACTTCCGAGACGTATTCCAAGTTTATCAATCCGCATGACAGGGGCAGCCGGCCGCTTTTCGGAGACGGCGCAGCCGCAACTTTGATTTCCGCAGTTGACACCGAAGAAGAACCGCTGGGACCCTTTGTTTTCGGAACGGACGGCAGCGGAGCGGACTTGCTCATCGTACCGGCTGGCGGAATGAGAATTCCGAAATCACCGGAGACCGCCGTTGAAAAAGAAGATACTACCGGCTGTATCCGCTCATTGGAACAACTTAAAATGCACGGACCGGGAATCTTTTCGTTTGCGATTGACCGTGTACCGGCAACAGTTGACGAACTGTTTCGCAAAAGCGGCAAGAGCCGGGAAGACATCGGCTGTTATATTTTTCATCAGGCGAATAAATATATGCTTGACCGATTGCAGGAACTTTGCGGACTACAAGACGCAAACTACTACAATGATATGCGGGAGTACGGCAACACTGTTTCGAGCAGTATTCCGCTTGCAATGGTAGACGCTTGGAAGTCCGGTATGCTGAAGCCAGAAGAATGGGCGATGCTTGTCGGCTTCGGTGTCGGTCTTTCGTGGGGGGCTGCGTTGGTAAAGTTGCCGAAAAGTTTTAGGATATAATCGGCTGCCTGTCTTTTTATATTTCTCGGTTAGCGTCCGGTTTCTAATCCTGCCGATACTAGTTGTCAGTGACTACTAGAGGAATAATACCCCCTATCTTGTCTTAAGTCCTAAAAAAGGGTAAAATAATGGCATGGGTTGACGTTTTGACATTCCAGCGGAAAGCGATATGCTGCCGAAGCAGTGTCAGCAAGATTTAACATATTATTTTCAAAGAAAGAAAAACATGCTGTCTAAAGAAGAAATCTACGATGGAGTAAAAGACGACTTAATCGATGCTCTCGCTCTCGAAGAAGACGAAATTACGCCGGACGCTACACTCATCGGTGACCTCGGAGCCGAGTCCATTGACCTCTTGGACATTGTGTACCGTCTTGAAAAACGCTATAACATCAAAATCGAGCGCGGCGAATTGGCACCGGAAGATATTGTCAACGATACAACCGGCACTTATGTTGTTGACGGAAAATTTACTGCCGCCGGTCTCGCCGAAATCGGAAAACGGCTTCCGCATGCCGACCTTTCCGCTTTCGAGAAAAATCCTGTTGTATCAGGACTGACATCAATATTGACCGTCAAGGATTTATGCTACCTTGTTGAACAAAAACTTGGAGTATAGTCCGCCGCATAATCCATTCAGCAAATTCATAGTAAATGCACTGGTACTGGATTGACCGATTCACAAAGTTTGAAAGTCAAAAGCAAGCGGAAGCGATTAAAGCCGTCACGCTTGCCGAAGACCATCTGCACGACCATTTCAAGTACTATCCGCTGATGCCCGGTTCGCTGGTCATCGAGGGTATCGCTCAAACGGCGGGCTTGCTGCTTTACGAAGCAAAGGGATACGGCGAAAAAGTTGTGCTGGCAAAGATTCCAAAGTTTGTGTTTCACAGTACGGAAATCCGCGCCGGTGATGTGCTGACTTACAAAGCGCAACTGGCGACCTTTCGGGATGCAGGCGGTGTTGCATCGGTGCAAGCATACCGCGGCGATGAATTGATTGCAGAAGGGGAACTGATGTTTGCACATCT
>WRCR01000014.1 GCA_009783865.1 Planctomycetaceae bacterium
CAATCGAAAAAAACGAAAAAGTCAATGAAAAAATCCCGTCCGATGCGGATTTTTCGGTAAATAACGCCGCAGCCCTTCGGTTTGCGGTTATTATTAATGTGAAACGAATTGTCCTTCTGCCCTCGCAATAACGCAGACCGCTATTGATTTTGCGCCCGCTTTTTTCAATACCTTCGCAATTTCATTGCAAGTTGCGCCGGTAGTGAAAATATCATCGACAAGAAGAATGTTCTTTCCCGCAATTTTTCCCGCTGTTATACTTTTTTTGTGGACGACAAAAGCCCCATAGACATTCTGATGCCGGCTCTTCGGCGAAAGCGTGTGCTGCAATTCCGTACTTCGAATCCGGCGGAGTAAATGTTTTTTCATCGGAATACGCAAAAAATCCGCCAGATTCTGCGCAATTTTCTCTGCCGGATTGATGCCGCCGCGGGACAAGTAATACCGCTTCCAATGACTCGGCACCGGAATGACGAAGTCGGGCTTTTCCGCCAAAATCGCTTCTTTGCGCTCTTGAAACAGCAGCGAAGTGAGTGCGTCGGCAATGCGGCCGGTCTTTTCCGTTTTCATTTGCAGAATCAACCGGCGCAATTCATTTTCGTATTCTCCAAGCGCAATGACTTTGGTAAAACGAAATTGGGTACTTCGGCAGCGGATACAGCCGGTTCGCTGTGAAGGCGGTGCATATTGCTGTGTATCGGGATGTAAAAAACGCCGACCGCCGCAGCGCAAACAATAACCGCCGTTGGGAGTAATTAACGCCTCGGCACAAGCCGGACACGGCATCAGCGTTCTACCGGCTGACAATCCAACGGTATCTTCCGAAAGATGTTGACCGCAAAGCGGACACAGCGGCGGACAAATCAGGTCAAGCAGCGGTGTCAAGACGGCTTTCAGATGGGTGAGCAAAAGTTTCGGCAGCATCTCGGCTTCGATTTTAAGCGGCAATACATCGAACGCATTTTATCGGCAGATTTGCATAATGTCAACCGATTAAAGCACGCCGCCTTCAAGTCGAATTTTTCTAACAATTTCGATTTTTTTTCGTAAAGATATTTAGATTGTCTTGAAAAATCAATTTTTACGGCGGTCCCAATGATTTCTTTGCCCGGCGTTTCACAAGTATTTCACAATCGGACGATTACGTCTCTGTTATAATTGTGCCGCCGCCGAGAACGACATCACCGTCATACAGCACAACTGCTTGACCGGCGGTTATCGCCTTCTGCGGTTCATCGAAAATAACCCTGATGCGGTCTTCGGCAATCTGTTCGACAACCGCCGGTTTCTCAACCTGCCGATAACGGATTTTCGCTTTGCAGCGCAGCGGTTTGTCAATCCGCGCAAATGGAATCAGATTTATATCCGCCGCCTCAAGCGAAGAGGAATATAATTCGTCTATCTTGCAGAGAATTACCGTGTTATTTGGAATATCAAACTTCTTCACATAATACGGCGTTTTATCGGCAATGCCAAGCCCTTTGCGCTGTCCAATAGTATAACGGATAAGACCGCGATGCACACCGACCTTTTTGCCTTCCGTGTTGATAAAATCGCCGTCCGCCCATTGTTTGCCGGTGCAGCGTTCAATGAAACCCGCATAATCACCGTCCGGTATGAAACATATATCCTGACTCTCCCGTCTTTGAGCGTTCATTAAATCGTACTTTTCGGCAAGGTTCCGTGTTTCGCTCTTTTGAAAACCGCCAAGCGGAAACAGTGACCGCCGAAGTTGTTCCTGCGTGAGCGCATAGAGTACATAACTTTGGTCTTTCGCCGCATCCGCCGCTTTTTTCAACAGATACCGGTCAGCGGCAGCATCGTATTCTTTTCTGACATAATGACCGGTTGCGATGAAATCGTAATTCAATTCGTCCGCTTTTTTCAGGAAACGCTCAAACTTCAAGAACCGATTGCAGAAAACGCAGGGATTCGGTGTCAACGCCTTCTGATACGAAGCAACGAAATGCTCAATCACCGTTTTGTGAAATAACTCCGTGAAGTCGAAAACGTAAAACGGTATGCCGAGTTGAACGCAAACACTGCGGGCATCATCTTGCGGTGATGCTGCGTCAATGTTTTCGCTGTTGAACATTATCATGGTTGCGCCGCCGCAAGTAAATCCTTGTTCTTTCAGCAGAACGCAAGCGGCGGAACTATCGACTCCGCCGCTCATTGCTGTCAATACACTGGGAACCGGCAGGTTATCACCTGCCGCTCTTATCGTGTTATTCTTTCCATTCATAATACCGTACCCAATCGATGTACATTTCAACGGGCAGGTCTTTCGGGTCAACTGCGCCAACCCAATTGCCGCCCAACTGCATGTCAAGCATCAAATAATAAGGTTGATTGAACGGGAATTGTCCTTCAAGGTCTGTCTCGATTTTAGGATAAGTGAGTGTATGCTTACCATTGATGGAGAACACCAATTTATCGGGAAACAGTTCGACAGCATAGACGTTGTATTCGTTGTTGTGAATCGGTCCGGTTCCCCCTTTTGGGGGCTTACTCTGCTTGAGATTAAGGGTGTAAAACGAATGGACGGTTTGATAGGCAATACCTTCGCCGTTGAGACGTTCCATAATATCAATTTCACCGCCATTAGGGTATTTTGCATTTTTATCAAAAGGCAGCAGCCAAAAAGCAGGCCAGGCACCTTTTGCATTTCCCAGTTTGGCTTTAATCTCAATCTTGCCTAAAAATCCCTTTTTGTCCTTCGTATAAACACCTCCCGTGATAAATGGCACGTCATCATTGGGCAAGCCGGGATTCACCATGCCGCGAAGAATTAACTTGCCGTCTTTGACATCGTACAGCGGTTCATAATCCGACATGTAATTATTCCAATCGGAACGACCGCGGGGAATTTTACTCCACACCTTGTCATCGAGTTTGTCGAAGTTATCTTCCCAGACAAGTTGCCAGCCCTTTGTATTTGTCGAGGCGGCTGCCGGCTTTTGGGCTTTTTCAATCAATTTCTCAAGCATATCACCAACTTTTTGACGATGTTCATAAAGCGGTCTTGGGTCGATAGTGAAATCGGTCATCGTTCTCGATACCGATTCAGGAACTTCGAGCAACTTGTTGGCGGCTTCACGCTCTGCGTCCGAAAGTTTTCCCGCCAGGTCTTTCACTAATTCGCGAAGTTTATAGAACATTTCGTAGTCCTCAACTCCTTCACGAATCATTTCCCAGCGGATACTCGAAACCGGTTTATCGAAATTCGGCTTGCCGTCGTTCATTCCCGGCACTGCGGCGGAAAGCGGCGGATAAATGAAACGTCCGTCGCCGTTGCCCCATTTTGCTTTCGACCCTTTCGGAGTTGAATAACCGCTGACATAACCCATCGGGTCTTCGTAAGGATTCTGGAAACTGTCGGGAAATGCCGCATTGCTTGTCCAGTAATTCGACTGCCAAACCAGAGAGCCGATGACTTCCCGCTGCCATGCCTGCCAATGCCACACCCGCAACTCTGTTGCCGGATGGTCAATGAACAGCGTACAATACGGGGCTTTCGGTCCCGTGCAAACATACCACCAGAACCGCTCTCCCTTGTCCATTCGTTTCCTGGCGGCATCATAATCGAAGTTATAGGAAACAGGACACCAGATATCGAGAGTAGTATTTGCTTTCTTAAGTGCTTCGAGGAAACCGGGGTTAGGTTCTTCCGTCATCATTCGGCTTAATCCGGGCGCGTATTTCTGCAATTTAGCAGTACCGTTGGCGACAAATTCGTAGTCCCTCGGAGCAGGTTCGTCAAACCAATAGACGTACGCTTTTTCCAGCCAATTCTTTTCCTTGAGATGATTAACATACTTCGTGTAATAGTCAGCCATCATTGCTTTGTACTGCGGCGTATCCTCACCGTATTTGAGAATAGCCGGGTCAGTTCTTGCGTGAAAAGTTCCGCTGCCGAGTCCGTATCCTCTGACTCTGAAATGAGAGAAGTTATACTTTTCAATCACCCGGCTCAATTCGGCATCGCATCTTGAAAAGTCAATTTCGCACTTTGATTTTTCGGGCTCATTATCGTCCGGCAACCACTTCACAGAAAAATTATCGAGCGGTGTCGGGTCGTAGATACTGATGCGGTGGTCGGCAAACAACTGCCAATAACTGTCGAGAACCTTCCGCTTGTCGGCATCCGTTTTCGCATTGTGATATTGGAAAGCAAGCCCCGGATTGAAACCGTAAGCGGTTTCATGCCGGTTTACCTTCGGCAAGGCGAAGTTCCAAACCTTTACGGCAAAAGGAATTACGAGCGGCTTCATTCCCTTCTCGGCAGTCAATTCAACTGTACCAGTGTAGGTCCCCGCCGCAGCATCCGCTGGTACTTTCACGCAAATCCAGACCGGTTGATTATTTCCTGCTGCAACCGTTAACGGCTTATCAAGCGGCGGAAGTGCGTCAGGATAATCGGCAATCATTGCCGTTGCGTCTGTTTTGCTATGAACAAAATGATAATAAGCGTAAAGTAATTCAACATTCTTTGCGGGAATGATGTTGTTTCCGCTTTTCAAATCAGTGACCGAACCGGTTAAATTTTGTATCGGTGCATTATCGGCTGCTTTAACGACAATTTGAAAGTCCTCGAAATCGTTCTTTGCCGCTGTTATAAGGATTTGTTTTTTAGTTTCCGGTGCAGGAACGATTCTCTTGCGCGGCACTTTCCAGTCGGCTTCAGCCCACCATACTTGTTCGTTGATGTAATAACCGTAATCAGTGCGCTCAAAGGAATTGGTTATGGTCTGAAATGTATAGAAACGACCGGGCAATTCAATTTTTTGCGTTGCCGTTCCCGGTGTTGTCGATTTCTCTATTGGAAATTTCTTCGTTTCCTGCGGAGTTATAACGACGACTTCGCTGTCCGTCAGATACAACTTGTCCGCCGCAGCAGGCGGGTTTCCGCTGGCAGTTGCGTAAATTGTTTCACCGCGGACATCGATTTGTTTAGCATCGAGTCCCTGATATTTTCCAAGCGGTGCTTCAATACCCACGCTGTTAACCTGAAATGATGCGCCTTGCAAACCGGTGACGCGGACACATATTTTATCAAGCGGAAACAGTGACTGCGGCACTTGACAATCTGTTGTGCCGATTTTTGTGATACGACCAACTTCCGTCCAGTTTTCGCCGTCTTTGCTTACTTCGACAAGACCTTCGCCGCGGACGAAATAGTTGGCACTGACAGTAACTTTTGCGCTGCCGAAGGGAATCGGAGCGGTCTTGCCTTCCGGCACAAGCGAGAAGCAGTAAGTTAAATTTGAATTGCTGCCAAAGGGAAAACGGTCTGAATTGAAACTGGCGTTCGCGGAAACAAACGGACGATGAATGTTCGCACCTTCGCCGCCAAAAGCGGAATTGAATGTATAAACGCCGTCCTGAATTTTTTCGCCTTCGCCGAGAATGAGAAATGTTTTTTCGCTGCCGAGTTGAAACTCGGTTCGCTTCAATACCGGCACAACGGTTTCGAGTTTAGGGTTCTTGAATTGAAATGTGCCGGTTGACTCCCATTGTCCGACGCGGAGTTTTGCTTTCGTTTGATTGCTGCCAGCTTGGAAACAGAAGGAATGTGTTTTCCAGTTGTCTTTTTCGGCACGATAATCACGGGAAAAGCCGCTGACACCGCAGGGCAGGCAGCCGCCGGAAGCGTCTACGCCTTTGATTTCTACGCTAAAGCGGTACTGCACACCGGATTTTAATTCGATGTCCGGCGAGAGCCATTGTGACGTACTTTTGCCGTCACCGGTAACTTCAAATATGTTGTTGTCAACGATTTTGCCGGTACTGGTGAGTTTCCAATCGGATAACTGCGGTATCGCAATGTCCGCCGCAGACACCGCAACGGAACAAATAAAAAACGACAAGAGAACGAGAAATAATTTTTTCATGATAGTTTCCCTAAATTGTATTTTAACGGTGCCGGCGCGAGATGTTAATCTTACGCATTACTGCCTTAATCTTATACTAAATGAAACGAAAGTCAACACTTCTGCCCCCTTTGACTTTTTCAGGAATTTTACTATAATTGATTTCAAGTTCGGGTTAAGATATCGGAAATTCAAAATCCAGATTGATGAAAAATATTTTCTCCGCATCTTTTGAAAACAGTTGGCGTTGGCGGCAAAGTCCCGGAATCGTCCGCTTGAAAGATGTGTACTCGATTTAGATTTCCCGACTAAACAAGTATCAACAGCCGTAAGCGGAAACGCTTGCGGCTGTTTTTTTATGACTAACTATCACCATTCTATTAGGTCAAAACTATGCTGAAATATCAGCCGGATTTGGAAACATTTTTGAACGATTGCCGAAATGCCGATGTCGTTCCGGTTTTCTGCAAGGTCCTCGCCGACCATCACACCGCCGTTTCACTGCTGCGCCGGTTCTACAAAGAACCGAATCAGAACGGTATCTTCCTTCTCGAAAGTGCGGAAGGCGGTGAAAAATGGGGACGATATTCTTTTCTCGGAATCGAGACACACACCTTCATTGATGTACTTGAAGATACCGTTGTTATTACCGAGACCAACACCGGCAACGCCGAAACGATACCGCATCATAACAAACCGCTCGATGTTTTGCGGACTATCATGCAGCGGTACAAGCCGGCGGAAAGTGAGAACCTGCCGCGGTTCTTCGGCGGACTTGTCGGTTATTTTACTTACGAAATGACGGCGTTTTTTGAAAACATTCCGCATAAACTCAAAGATGAACCGTTTGCACGATTTGTTATTCCGAAAGTCGTTTTAATACTCGACAATGCAAAACAATCATTGACGGTCTGCGTTCTTGCTTTCCCGAAAAAAGATGCGCCAAAAGACGAATTGAAAACACTGTACCGCGAAGCGATTCAACATATCGAAAAAGTGTGCGGACAGTTGGAAGAACCGCTCGATGCAAAGCAGCCGTCCGCAGAAGACGAATTGAATTTAACGGCAATCATTCCCGAATATGAGTACCGCAAACGAGTCGGTATTATCAAGGAACACATCAAGAACGGCGATATTATTCAATGTGTGTTTTCGCAGCCCTTTGTAACGGATAGCGCGCCGGACTCGGTTTCACTGTATCGGGCGTTGCGGTTTGCGAATCCTTCGCCGTATCTTTTTTTCATGCATCTCGGCGATACGGTTCTTGTCGGATCATCACCGGAGACAATGGTTCGTCTTGAAGGACGCACGGCAACGCTGCGCCCAATTGCAGGTACAAGAAAGCGCGGCAATACCGAACAGCGGGACAGGGAACTTGCCGACGAAATGCTCCGGGACCCGAAGGAAAAAGCGGAACATCTTATGCTTGTCGATTTGGGACGCAACGACTTGGGACGCATCGCAAAGACCGGAACGGTTCAAGTTACCGATTTAATGTTTATCGAAAGATATTCTCATGTTATGCATCTCGTTTCCAATGTGACGGCACAACTCGAAGACGGTCTTGACGGTTTTCATTTGTTTGAGTCGGCATTTCCCGCCGGAACATTGAGCGGTGCGCCGAAGGTTCGTGCGATGCAAATTATTGCAGAGCAAGAAGATACAGCGCGGGGACCTTACGGCGGTGCAGCGGGTTATATTTCTTTCAACGGCAACATCGACTTTGCGATAACAATCCGCACCGCAAAAATCCGCAACGGAAAATTGACTGCTCAAGCGGGCGGCGGCATCGTGTATGATTCCGACCCGGAACTGGAACGAAAAGAAACCGTCAACAAAGCGATGGGTATTTCACGCGCACTTTCACTATTAACACGTTAGGAGACCACAATGATTTTAATGCTCGATAATTACGATTCGTTCACATTCAATCTGGTACAATATTTTCGGATGCTTGGCGAAGAAGTCGTTGTCTACCGTAATGATAAAATAGACCTTGCCGCTGTTCAGGATATGCAGCCGAGTGCAATCGTTATTTCGCCAGGTCCCGGTAATCCAAGTGAAGCCGGTATTTCACTTGACGTTATTAAAACCTTCAAGGGCAAGATTCCGATACTCGGCATTTGTCTTGGTCATCAGTCCATCGTGCAGGCACTCGGCGGTGATATAGTTCGCGCCGAAAAAATTATGCACGGCAAGACCTCCCGCATAAAAAGTGACGGCAAAGGATTGTTCCAAGGCGTTACCGGTCAGTTTGAAGCTATGCGTTATCATTCGCTTGTTGCAAAGCGGGAGACATTGCCGCAGGAACTTGTGATAACGGCGGAATCCGAAGACGATAATGAGATAATGGGCGTGCGGCACAAGGAATGTATCATGGAAGGTATCCAGTTTCATCCTGAATCGATAATGACCATTATCGGCAAACGTCTTTTACGAAACTTTTTGGATATGATTTAACGAAAGAACACAATGCCGAACCTTAATATATCACTGACATCGCTTTGCCGAAGATATACCCAGCGTCTTCTCAAACGGGAGAATTTAACCGGCGGTGAGGTTGAATCGTTTTTTCACGCTGTGCTGTCATCAGTCGAAACGGAATTGAGCATTGAAGAAAGCATTGCGCTGACCGGTTTTTTAATTGCGTTATCAGCGAAGGGCGAGACCATTCAGGAATTAGTCGGCGCAGCACGGGGAATGAGAGCGCACGCCAGCCGCATTCAGGTTCTCGGTTCGCCGGTTGTCGATATAGTCGGAACGGGCGGCGATGTGCTGCATACTTTCAATGTTTCCACAACATCGTCTTTCGTCATTGCCGGTGCGGGACTTGTTGTCGCAAAGCACGGTAACAGAGCGGTTTCAAGCCGATGCGGAAGTGCCGATGTACTCGAAAGTTGCGGCGTTGTACTCAACACGCCGCCGGAGTATATCGAGGAAATTATCGCCGAAATCGGCATCGGTTTTCTGTTTGCGCAGACCTTTCATCCAGCAATGCGGCGGGTAGCAAAAGTCCGCAAGAGCATCGGGCTTCGAACGCTGTTTAATCTTTTGGGACCGCTTACTAATCCTGCCGGTGCGGGCTGTTCTGTCATCGGAGTATATGAGCCGAAGCAGACGGAAATGTTTGCGGCGGCATTGCGGGAACTCAACTGCCGAAGAGCGATGGTCGTTCACGGTTATGACGGAATGGACGAAATAACGCTGACGACCCGAAGCAGAGTCACGGAATTGAAAGACGGATTTTTGCGGACTTACGATTTGTTTCCTGAACTTTATTTCGGCGGCGAACTGGCAAGCGCAGAGGATTTGAAAGGCGGCGATACAGCCGAGAACGCCGAAACGCTCAAGAACATATTGTCGGGAAAGATACAAGGAGCGAAGCGAAACATTGTGCTTCTCAATTCAGCGGCAGCGTTATATTGCGCAGAGAAAGCGGAGACGCTGGAAGCGGGAATCGAGTTGGCGAAGCAGTCGATTGACTCCGGTGCAGCAGCGGAAAAACTTCGTCGTCTCGTTGAGTTGTCGGCAATGATTACGAGCCGCCGATGATAACCGACGGGAGCAATACGAGCGGCGGGTGATAACCCGCCGGTTTTTTGCAGAAAAAAATTCAGGGACTTGCAATCCCCGAAAAAACATGATAGGATCCACGTGTAATTAAAAATATCGTCCGGCGTGGTGCCGGATGGAATAAATTAAGAGTACGTTAACATTGAATAGCCGTTTAGCCCCGTTTCATAGAAACGGGCAGAGACGGATTGGTTGACTTCACGGTCAAAACTGCGTTGCAGTGTGAAGATAACTGATGACAAGAATGTAACGATGCTCCCGTAGAGGGAGTGCTGTGTCTTGTCAATGGGAATCTTCAGCGTTCCTGTCTAAAGCAGTTATGCACCGCATTTGACCGCGGGAAGAAACCTATCTATTCAACACGCCGCTCCCGTTCTAGAGTGGTCTCTGTTGACGTGATTCCCCTACTGTTTGCAGATACCTTTTCACAAATCAATCAATGCCCAACAAATCTCGTTTGAGAAGTGGGCAGGAAGGACATTATGATAGATAACCTTTGGCTGTATTGTTCGGGAGCGTGTTTATGTCTTCTTGGTGTAATTTTTAGAACCGCTGTCGCCGAATTTTTCAGAAATATGTGGCAGCCTAAAGGGGATACACAAAACGTCGCCCCAATCTGCCGTCTCCCAAGTGGCACTTTTTGCTCTTGCCAGCATTTGCGGATATGTTAGAATTTCCGCAGTTTATAACTTCGCCAGTTATCACTGGCGGCTAGTATTAAAAATGTCAAGATAGGTAAAATAACGTTAAAATAGGTAGTCACTATGTGCAAAATGATACAATTTACAGAAGTGTTTTGTTTTCAAGTAGTTACATCAATAAAATTTTTTAATTTAGGGCTTGATGTTAGGTGGTTCTGCCGCTTGCTGCTCGTAGAACCGGCTAAATGTTTTTACCGGCAAACTCTAATGTACCGCAAGTGCAAGATTTGCCGCGTAACATTGTCCGGGAGCAAGCAATATCATCTCCGGTTTAGTCATGATGTCAGTAACATCAACCGTAGCTTTGTCGGGCAGTCCGTTCCATGCTTCGAGACAAAGAAACGGCGGGTTTCCTTTCGGCGGCTGCCACAACAAAAGATAACGAAAGTTGGAATAATCCAGCGTCAAGTACGGTTCGCTTCGTGCATTGCAAAGCGAAACGCTCTTCTTTTGTACGGCATCGAGAATAATTGCATCCTTTGCGAAAAGTTCACGCCGCAGCGGAATGTTTCGTTTTCCCTCCAGCGGATAAGGAATTGACTGCCCCGACATCCACACACCGTCCAGCAAAAGTTGTTGCGGGATCTCATCGCTTTTGAAACGGATAGAGCAATCCTCGAACCGCTCAGATGAATCGAGCGGTACAAAAAAGCCGGGATGAAAACCAAGCGAAAACGGCATTGTTTCAGTGCCAGCATTGTGAACATCGAAAGTAACCAGCAGTCCGTTTTCTTGTAGTAAGTACTCTACACGAAAACGAAACGGAAACGGATACTGCTCAAGCGTTGTCTCATTCGATATAAAGACAAACGCTGCATGTTCGGCATCGTTGGTGTCTTCAGGAATAAATTGAACCGACTGCAAAAAACCGTGAGGACAATGTATGGAATATGTCTTATCCCGATAACGATAAGACCCGTTTTTAACACGTCCGACTATCGGAAACAAAATCGGAGAGCGTCCGCTCCAATGTTTTTTGTCACCGTTCCAAAGGTATTCAACCGGTTTTTTGTTTGGAAACAATTTTTGAACGGACATCAGTTCCGCTCCGACTGCCGAGATAGCAGCACGCAAGATTCCGTTGTCTATAATATGCGGAAAGTCAGTCATAGATTCCACCTGCTCTTAACGCACTCTTCCGCCGACTTGCGGAGTACTGTAATTCGGCACCGGTGCCGACCTCATATTTGGATAGTAATGGATATGCTGTCCGAAGCCAGCACCCCGCTGTCCGCCGATGGAAGGACGTTTTCGCGGCATATCAAGAACTTTATCAACCGAATCAGACAACTGCCTTCCCTGCGCTGACTGCCGCTGAATCGCAGCTCCCTGCGCTCTGAATTCGTTCATCATGTTCATCTGCGGTTTAACGTAGGTATGATAATTGCCTAAGGGATTACCACGCGAACTCTGGAACATGTTCATCCAAGGACTAATCGGCGGCGGCAACTGCGCCGAAACCGTATTAGACAGCAGAATAATAAAAACAATGGTCAGTAGGGAACATAAACGCATATTGCACCTCCCTTTTTATTTTTCAACAGTATTATGCAACAGCCGCGGCATAAAACAACAGCTGATTATAATTATACCGCAAACTCCGAAAAATCAAACGTTGATATCAGCGGTACATACCTCTTTCGCCGCCGCCCGTCAGGACTTTGCCGTAAAGACGAGTTGCTGTGCTGGTACCGAGAAGCGTGAAGCCCATTATCCGTTCCAGCGGAGCCATCATCCGTGCCAGTGTGCCGTCGGCGGAAACCCAGCGGCTTTCGACCACAAACACACGGTCACCGGGCAGCAGTTGATAATTCGTATGCGGGACTCCGTAAGCGGTTACTGCTACCCAGTCCACCGGCATAATTACCGGCTTGTGCGTGTTGCCGACCGGTCGGGCAACCCAAATCCGTTTTGACGAATTTGGGGCTAAGCCGCTGGTGTTGGCAATCGCTTGCAGCACGGTTTCGTTTCCGGTATAGGGAAACCGAAAGACCTGTTCACCCAATGCGGACGACTGGAATATAACGTAGTAATCTTTGCTGTTGTAAGAATACATATCGACCGCTATCTGCGGATGTTCCAATGCTTTGGACAAATGAAATTCGATTGCTTCCCGACATTCAGGTATTGTTAAACCGTTGATATAAACCCGACCGTAAGAACCGAGTGTGATATAACCGTCTGGTCCTATCATGTGCTGGTTCGCAATTTGCTCTATATCCGACATTCGAACTAGCCGGGCGGAGACAGTGGGATTGCTTAACCGTCCTTGCGGATTGTCATTCGACTGCGTTAAATGCCGTGCTATAGTAATTTCTGTGTCCGCAAGTGAAAGTCCTTCTATACGGACTGCACCGTATGAACTTCCGAGTTTAACCATTCCGCCGGGTTCGATTGAAAAGTTGCCGAAAATCGGTTCGTCGTCCGGCGTTCCTACTACATCGAGAGCAATAACATCAAATACCCTTAAAAGATAAGGGTCTTTTGGAACGAGATGAACGGCTTCAACGGTGATAATGTCTGGCGGTTCGAGAAAGTATTGCGGCAGTGACGATTTTGCTCCTTCTTTTGGAACATCGCGGAAAGCCGGTGTGCCAGCGGGTTTCGGGTCAAAAAGTGCAGTTCGGGAAACAATGCAGCCGGTTGATAGAACGAGCATAGCGATGAGCAGGAACCATTTGAAAGCCCCCCGCTGTGTTTTGCCGCTATGATATTTTTTAGGGCAAAGGAAAGTTATCATTGTTATGAATCCTTGTCCTGCTATGTATGTTTTTGAACCAGCCAACTGACGCAGCGTTTCAACATTTGCCGTGACGACCATTATCACATAACAAACCGCAACGCAGCAATCATCTACCGTCTCCGAAATAATGTGGTGTGTTTATTTCCGAAACATCCCTTGTCTTACTTTTCGGCTATAGGAGTACCGCTATTGAAAAGAAAAAGGGGAAATCCGTAAAACTGGCACAATCGTTAAATTCGGCGGCGGCAGGAGTTTTTAGAGAAAGAAAGAGCCGGAGTACCGGCTAAATGGCATTCTCTCTTACGCTTGCGGTTTTTCGTCTCCGCCGACTCCCGCTATCGTTGCAAACGTTTCAGGGAATTCGATTCCGCCGACTTCTTTCATCACTTGCATCATTGGCGGAAGCGTCTTCGCCATACTTTGCAGGAAACTCGATGTCGCAGATTGTCCGCCGTCTTTTGTACCGCCGTCCCAAACAATAATCTTGTCGAACTTGATGTTGCTGATTGCCTGCGACGATGCCTCAATCAGGTTATCGAAGTGTTCCAGCATCAACATTTGAAACGCCCGCTCCGAACCGCCGCACGCTTCGATGATACGCTGCAATCCTTCGCCCTTCTTTGCCAGGATTTCATATTGCCCTCTCGCTTCCGCTTCGAGTTTCGCAAAGATTGCCTTCGCTTCACCTTCTGCTTCGATGCGGCACTGCTCCGCAAGGGCTTCCGCTTCAACTATCGTCTTTGCTTTTTGCGCCTTCGCCGGTGCTTCCAATTCTGCACGCTGTTTCGCTTCCGTCAGTGATGCTTCCGCTTGCGCTGCCTTTGTTTGAGCAACATACTGCGCTTGCAGCACGGCGGCTTCCGCTTCCCGCTTCTTCGTTTCACCGATTTGATACGCTTCCGCTTTCTTCACCATCAATTGGGCTTGCGAAGCGGCAATCACCGCTTGCGACCGGTTTTCACCTTCGACTGCCGCCGCATTTGCTTCTGCTGTTTGAACACGCATGTCCCGCTCGGACTGTTTCACCTGTGTATCGCAGATGAACGAGGCAGTCCGTTCACCGACCGTTTGTTCTTTTTTCAAGTCGGCAACTTGAATCGCTTGGTCGCGGGTCAATTCGGCAAGTTTCACTTCCTTGTCCCGTTCTGCTTCGCGGGTTCCAATCATCTGAATCTTGACCGCATTGGCAACCTGCACCGCTTTAACTTGTTCCGCTTCGGCAACTCGGATTTCGCCCATCTTTTCGTTGTCGGCAACATCGCCGCGTGCTTTTTGAATCGCTTCGGAAGCCGCCTTGCGTCCGATTGCTTCGATGTATCCGCTTTCGTCCGTGATGTCCGTGATGTTAACGTTAATCAGCACGAGACCGATTTTACGGAGTTCCGGTTCAAGCGAAGCGGTGATGCTCGATAGGAAGGATTCCCGGTCGCGGTTGATTTCTTCGATGTGCATCGATGCAATGACTTGACGCAGTTGTCCGAAGATAATGTCTTCCGCCTGTTTGGCAATCTGCGGCTGCGTTAGTCCCAAAAGACGCACGGCAGCGTTTTGCATCTGTTCCGGTGTGGTTCCAATAGCAACGGTAAAAACGCTCGGCACATTGACGCGGATGTTTTCCATCGACAAGGCACCCCTCAGCGGAATTTCAATTTGCATCGGTTCGAGATGCAGATAGGCGAAGTCCTGAATGATGGGCCAAACGAGCCGTGCTCCGCCGTGAATACAAATGGACGTTTGTCCTTTTCCGCTTTTCCCATAAACGACGAGGATGCGGTTGCTCGGACAACGCCGATAACGCCGGATGACGAGAATGATAATCGACAGGAACGTAATTGCCAGCAGTACTGCACCGCCGGTGATAACAGCGTAAAATATATTGCCCATAGCAGGAATTGGAGTAAAGGGATGGAATCTAACAGCGGCTAATATGGACAATATACGGCACAGAAAACGGTTAGTCAAGAAATGCGGAAATAAAAACGCTACTCTGCGGCAATTTTGCCGGTCTAGCCGGTATAATCGTTAGCGTAGGCGTATTTCAGAAATACAGTAATCCTGCGTCTCTCAGAGAACCAAATACGGCGGTTGCTCCTGCTTGCAGCAGAGCAAACCGTATTTCCGTGCCGAGGGTCACCGATACTTTCGGTAAGTCCGGTACATAAACGTAAAAACGTCTTTCAAGAAATTGCGGATTCAAGAACGGCATTTTTTCGATAAAAGCGGGAATTTCTTCGACGGTCTTCTGAACGAACAGAATCGCCGACGGATTCTGCCCCGCCTTTTTGAAAGCGTTGTCTTCGTTTCGGAACTGCGTTATATCCGCATCTTTACCGTTGCGGCGAAAGTAATGCAGCAGTTTGTTGTCAGGAGTAATTAGGTAAAACATAGTCAAAATTTGTATCAACGCACACTGCGCTACATCTCCGGCTCTTTATTGTTTCGCATCAACATCTTCCGCAGTGTTTCACCGTCTATGGTGTCCGAGATAAAACGGCAAGACCCGTCGCCTAAACCGGCATTGGTGCCGCCGGAATGATAACTGCTGATACCCATCGCATCGGCATTGACACCCTTGCAGGCGGCTTCAAAAGTTATATCGCTCAACGGATTCATCCAGTTGACCGGTGTCCGCCGCTCTACTAAAACAATGACGTTGGACTTGCCGTTTGTTATGTCCGCAAAACACGTCGGTTGCGAACCGGTGAACGCCGCCTTCGCACCGTAAATGACCGAATAGGTACTGCCGCAAAGCGTGGGCATATAAGGTGCAGTTTCAGCGGGGGAATGATTCCCCGATTTGTGATGGGGATTACTCGGACATCGAAAAGTATCGGGAACTGCCTCATGAAACTGCTGATTATGTTCGCTGTCCCAAGGTTCGTCCAATCGAATTTTTTCGTACAGTGCTTTCTGTTCAATAAAGGGCAAAATCAGAACCCGCCAACTGTGCAGCGGTTTGCCGCCTTCGTCAACGGTATAAACAGGCGGAAGACATCCATATACATCATGGTAGTTATGAAAGGCGAAAACAATTTCTTTCATGTTATTGGTACATTGCATACGTTGCATACGTTTTGCCGCTTCACGCGCCGCTGGAACTGCGGGTAACAAGAGGGCAATCAAAATGCCCATAATTGCAACGATTACAAGAAAATCAACAAGCGTGAAGCAGCGAGGAACTTTCTGCTTTTTTTCTGGTTCCAATTCCGGTTTTTCTTTTGGTTTTTTTATCGGTATCCTGGAGGCATCCAATACCGCATAAAAATAGGTCAACATAAGCGGAATACAGACCCCGCCGAAGACAAGGAGATGGATAACATGCACCCGCATTGGCTGGAAAGAAAACCTGTCCATGAAGAGGTGAGTTAGAATAAACATCGGCAGAAAACCGCTCAGCAAGAATACTACGAAGAACCCAAGTGCTGTACCGGCGCGTTTTTGGAACAGTTGTCCCAAGCCGGGAATAATGAGCGAACAGAAGGCGTAAAAGGTGGTGAAGGGGCGTTGTTGGTCAGTCATGGCACCATGTAAGAAAAAAGGAATACCATTGAAGTAAGGGTATATTATCACAAACAAATGACGGATGCAATAGCGATGACGGGGGATATGTAAAAAATCGCAACGGGGATTCGCGTTTTCTTTGCATACCTTGCGGTTGAATAATTTTAATCGCAAAGGGCACTAGGAACGCAAAGTTCCGCCAAGATTTTTACCTTGTTTTCTATTCCCAAATATCCTGAAAATCTTGTAAATCCTGTCTAAAAATATCTTCAAAATCCCATCCACAGCAAAAATTGATACGTACTAATAGAGAATTTCATTTCACCAACGCCGGCTTTGCGGTTTCACCGTCCATCAGCCGCGGTAATTCAAAGACATCGCCCTTTTTATTGCAGAAATACAACGTTGACTCCGATTTCTTCCGTCCGTGACCAGTCGCCCAAATTGCATAGAAATCAGGATGCGCATTGACGGGTCTTCGCGGATAACAATGATTCAATTCGCTGTTCTGCGTCAACTGCCGCTCTTTTACCCACGTCATGCCGCTGTCCTTGCTCACCCACATTGAAACCTCTCCGCCGGTATTATATTCCTGCGGACCTTTACCGTCAGTACCGATGATGCGCCAAACGTTGTTGTCCTCAACGTAAATCGAACCGAAATCATAATTGTTATCGGAGTCAGTTATCGGGTTGATTTCCCATTGCTTGCCCGTCCAGTACGCTGTGTACCATTGGCGCGGATCATTCTTCGGACCGGATTCATAGCCCTTGCTCGTCAGATAAGCGATAATCGGCTTTCCTTCGGCATCGAAGTTGACATCGAAAACATAAACGTTGAGCCGTTTGGAATCGTAATCATGAACTAACGCCTTGTTTTCAATTTCCCGCAGCGGCATTGCAAGTGTTTCGCCCTGAACGTTCTGCCACGTTTTACCGGCATCTTTCGTTTCGATGTAATACAGGTTGGTACGCCAATTCAAGCCAAGCCGACCGTTTGCTTTGTCATTGGGATGATAATTAAATGCCGAGCCGACCTTTTCGTTTTTGTAAGTTCCCGTGCTTTGATAATGTCCGAATTCAATACCGGCATGCGCTCTCCATTCCGACCATTTCACACCGTCGGGACTGGACATAGAAACCAGTGTCCGCGCCGAAATCGCCGTCGGGTCGTTCAAAACCCGCTTGTCGTAAGTTGTGAAAGCGGCAACAAAACCCTTACCGGTCAAATAATAAATCTGTAAATATGAGAAATTATCGAGCGGTAATTCCTTTCCGTCTTGCATTTTCACGGCGTTAATCCGTTCAAATTCGCTGACATCATACGGCTTCTTGCTTTTGTGAACGAATGAAGGTCGACCAGTTCCGTGCGAAGTCGAAAACACCCAGATATAACCGTCTTTGTCGATATTCATCACGGGATTATCGTGAGCATCGTCCGTCTTCTTGTCGAGAATGATAGTCGGGCGCGGCACCGTCCCGGTTTTGTGGTCGAAATATGAAACCTCGTGCAGCAGCGTTTTTTCCGTTTCTTTTTCGGTTCCGCCGTAGCAGAAAAAGGTTTTATTGACTTCCGGTGCATAAACGGCAAAGGGATAATGATTGGCGGGGTAAGTTCCTAGTCCGCCGCTGTATTTATAGACGTACTCATCAGCCGACGGCTGATTCATGTACCAGATACCGCGGTAGCCGTCGTCTTTCAGATTCAGTAATTCGACGGTTCTAACTGCTCTTTCGGCAGGAACCGGTTTGTAGACGGCAGCGGTATTTGCCGTTTTTGAATTCAAGGAATAGACGAGTCCGTCTTGAACTGTTTCGCCCTTGAATACCTTTGCCGCTTCTTCATCGCTGACGGCACGTTTCCAGATATTGACTTCGTCAATTGCTCCGTTGAGGCAGCGTCCTTGTTCGGGACCTGTTCCGATGTAGAGCGGCAGAGAAAAGCCGTCCCGTTTGCTCGGCAGCGGTTTGGATTCTTGATGTCTTCCGTCAAGATAAACCTTGACTGTTTTACCGTTGTAAGTTCCGAGATAATGCGTCCACTGTTCCGCTTTGGGAAGAGGAGCAGGTGCAAACGAGTATGAATCGCCCGGCGCATTATTTTCTTTTGGAGCGTTCTCGACTAACATTCGGACTTTGCCGCTGTAAGTGTAAAGCGTCCAGTCCTTTCCGGGTGCGCCCAGCGAAGCGAAAATCTGCGAGTCCTCCGGTGTCTTCAACTTCACCCAAGCGGAAACGGAAAACGAAGTGCCGTCAAGGCGAAAGTCCTTGACTGTGAAGCCGCTGGTACCGTCAAGCACGATGCCGTCTCCCTGCGGCGCAGCGTAAATGAAAGGAGAAAAAGAAAACAAAAGCACGAGAAAAAGCGATACATGTTTCATGTGATATAATCCTTGTTTTGTCAACAGTTTATATTAAATTACTTTGTTGTTTATTACAGTTTAGTTTCTTCTCCTTCGTTTGCCGAACCGGCGGAGAGCAGGATTTTACCATCAATCGTTTCGGAAAGGAAGCGCACCGAACCATCGCCGAGCAGGAAGGTACTGCCGCCGCTGTGGTTGCTGCCCCATACACCGATGTTGCTCCAACCATTGTATCTTGCATCCAATATGTTTTTCTGGCCGCTGTTGATGGTGTTTGGCTTCGCCGCGTCATAGTATGGGGAACCGCTTTTGGGAACATACAGACCGACACTTTTGGCGGACATCATCGAAAACCCAGTTGCGGCACTGCGCCAAAACGCACCGCGATACCAAGCCCGGTAATGATTCGTGCCTTCCCAAGCCACTTCCCCGTAGCAAAGAGTGTTTGAGGTGCCGTCGGTAATAGTGCTGAATGAAGTTACGGAACCGGGATAAAAGAACCCGTTCTTGCCGACGAGACCATCTGTGGCATTGGGAGTCGCAAACAGCGGTTCATAATTTCCAGCAGCGTCGGGTCTTTGTCCGACTGCACCGGCGATACCATAATAATGGATACCCCATGATGCGGTGCCCTCCTTGCGAAGAGAAGTTCCATCTGCATTAGCATTACCGCCTACACTTTTCAGTTCTCTGTCGCGGGACAAGGACGGACAAAGATACCATACCGGTTTTTCATTTACGGAAATTGCATATCCATCCGTAAATGTCGTGTCTGTTCCCTTTGCTAGATTATTGGGATTGGTATCATAACAAGGCGGAAACTGACTGAACAACTGTGTCTGTTCGATGAACGGCAACAACCGGACTGTTAAACCGTAGAAATATCCGCCGACCAAACGCAGGTCTGCACCAGGAGCCGGTATGGTAATTGTTCCATCATTCGGAAACGCTTGATTTGTGTCGTGGTAGTTGTGAACTGCCAGACCGATTTGCTTGAATTTATTGGAACATTGCATACGGCGCGCCGCTTCGCGTGCTGCCTGAACTGCCGGCAAAAGCAGAGCAATCAGGACACCGATAATGGCAATGACGACAAGGAGTTCAACAAGAGTGAACGCCGATAAAAAACGGAACTTTTGATTTTGCATGGGAAACCTTTCGATATATTGATGAATTGAATTTTTTGATTGATAACCCCGTACTTAGAGTACGGGGTTAAACGAGGAGTGACTACAGAGATTTTGACTCTGCACCGTTGCGGGAACCCGCTGCTCCCCATACTCCGTAAGGCGAGTTGACTTTGGGATTAGCAACACCGGCAGCACTGATATTACCGGCATCAACGGTATCCGAAACGAATCGGATAGAGCCGTCTCCTAAACAGACATTTACGCCTCCGCTATGCTGACTTGACGCAGAAATAAAGGCAGTGCCGCCGGTATTTGTTCCACTGCTGGCGATACCGGAAAAAGCGGAACATGAAGGAGAATTCGGCGGTAATACGGCACAGAATCCCGATTGAAACGGAAAACCATCCGAATATGCTCTTCCGGCTACAGCCCAAATGTTGCCGCTGTCCAGCGGGTTTTTATATTGTCTGGGGTCAGATGGGTCGACTTGGTCTTTACACCATTTCGCACCGCCTGCCTTAACATTGCCCGAAGCGATAAAACTTGGCGCACCATCCTCACAGACAACACCGTAGCGGACACCGCGTCCGTCTTCATTAGGATAAAAACAGCGTTCACTGATGAACAACGTATTAGATGTTCCGTCAGTGACATCAGAAAATGTCATCCACTCGTTATAGCCGAAACAGCCGCGCCCGCCTCCGGTGTCGCTTGGAGAATTAGAAGTAGCGTTGACCGCTCTATCGCCTTTGCAAAAACGGTAGTTAGTCCGACCGGTCTGGTCGGGTTTCTTGCCGTATTCCGCATTAGACGGACAAAGCAGCATCTTGACTTGTTCGGTCATCGGGTTGTCCGCTGCCAAACCGTCTGATGTGACGGGGCTACAGTTCGCAGCACGGATTTTGTCATACAGTGCCTGTTGTTCATAGAACGGCAAAAGGACAACAAAAGGCGACCATCTTGCAGCATCGCCGCCGCTCTTGCTAATGTAGGAACTTGCTCCGGCGGGCAGTGCATCATATACGTCGTGGTAGTTTTGAACTGCCAGACCGAGTTGTTTGAGATTGTTGAGACATTGAGAACGCCGAGCCGCTTCCCGTGCTGCCTGAACCGCCGGTAAAAGCAAGGCAATCAGAACGCCGATAATGGCGATGACCACCAAAAGTTCAACGAGGGTAAATGCGGAACTTCCCCCTCTCGAATTACCTAAATTTTCTTCATTATTTTTCATTACTGTGCTCCGTGTGAAAGTATTCGATACCAACAACCCTTCGTTCATTATGCCATATTTTTAAACCGCTGTCAATATCACAAAAAACCGGCGGTCCTAGATACCGCCGCTAAATCTTATCAGCTAATTAGCGTCGTTTCTCCAACTACCAGCGACGCGGCGGAGTCCATATAACCCGGTGCCTTTGCCGTTAATCGAAAATGATATCGCGTATTCGCCGACAACAAATTAAACGTGTAGAAGAACTCGGTGTAGGCAGTGCCGGGGATGTTGATTGTTATCCAAGTCGGATTCGCGCCGTTATCGCTAGCCAACTTCCATTCGAGCAGGTAGGTTTTTGCTCCGGGAACCGCATTCCATTTCACCGTTATGCTGGTACTGGTCGTGGCGGCAGTATCAACCGTTAAAACCGGGCGGTCAAATCTTTTAAGTGTCGTTTCTCCAACTACCAGCGACGCGGCGGAGTCCATATAACCCGGTGC
>WRCR01000015.1 GCA_009783865.1 Planctomycetaceae bacterium
CGTAACACATGAGTACGTGCAATTCCTCGAACCGCACCATCGGAAACCAGCCGTTGGCGAACAGCAGTTGCTGAACTCCCTGCCGAATTCCGTAAATGAGGAACGATGCGATGATGAGTCCCGCTGCCAGAATGACTCCGACTCCGAACAGCCACCGCACTATGAAAAATCTGGTCGGCGTAAAAGCCCGGGAAAACAGGAACGACCGAACGTTGCCGTAGTCGGCAAACGACCGCCATGCCAGAAAGAATCCCAGCATCGCCGCCAATACGGCAATCGGTGTATCGAAAAACCGGAGCGGGTCTAGTTTCAGCAAAATATAAGCGAACAATACGATGATAATCGGCACAATATACATGCCGGATTCACGAAACGCCAGTCGGATAATTACTCGGTTCATAGTTTTGTTAAAAAAAGGTTTTCCCGTCATTCCCGTGAAAACGGGAATCTAGAGGGTTGATGTTCACGTCTTTCGTCTCGGTTTCACACGTCTTTCGTCTAGGTTCCCGCTGTTGCGGGAATGACGGTTTTCACGGTATTTCCCTACCACTCTCAATACTCTCCATAAACAACTCTTCGAGATTGAACCCTTCAACCTCGACGGCAACGGAATCAGGCAGCGATTCACGCAGTTGCACAAATTTCTCTTCTTCAAAATCGGTAACGACCCATTGGATACTGCTGCGGTCCCGAATGTTGCGAAGCGTGTGAAACAAATTCGCCGCTGGTTCCGCAATGTTACCCGATTCCGCCCGAAACGAAATCCGCCGCACTTTTTCTTTGAGCGTATCAAGTTCCCCTTCGAGAACCATCCGTCCCCGCATCAAAATAGCAACGCGGTCAACGGTACGTTCAATGTCTCCGAGAATATGTGACGAAAACAGCACCGTCTTGTTCTCATCGCAGGTGATTTTCAGGAGTTCCGACAAGAAGTGCCGCCGTGCCAATGTATCGAGTCCCGAAGCGGGTTCGTCCATTATCAGTATTTCAGGTTCCTGACACAACGCAATGATGATGCACATCGCCCGCCGCTGTCCTTTGGAGGATTCCTCATATCGGCGGCTCGGTTTCAAGTCGAAGGTCTTGAGCAGTTCCTGATATAGCGGCTCATTCCAATTCGGGTAAAGCGGTTTGCAAAAACCGACTGCGTCTTCCATCGACATCCATTTCGGAATCTGCATGTTTTCCGAGATGTACGCAATTCGGCGGCGGGTGTCGGTGGTGTATTCCGCCGGGTCAGCACCGAGTACCCGAATTTCCCCGCTGTCCGGTTTCAGATGCGAAACCATCATTCGGATAGACGTGGTTTTCCCGGCACCATTTGCTCCGAGCAGTCCATAAACAGACCCTCGCGGCACCGACAGAGTCAGATTATCGACGGCTTGCGTTAAGTCCTTGCCGACACCGAAAGCGCGGCTAACGTTTTTCATTTCAACGGCTATGTTATTCATATTTCGGTTTCCTTTTTTTCGTCATTCCCGCTTTCGCGGGAACACTCCGTCATTCCCGTGAAAACGGGAATCTAGAGGGTTGATGTTCACGTCTTTCGTCTAGTTTCCCGCTGTTGCGGGAATGACGGAACAATCCTCCTGCATCAGGTTTTTATATTGTCTTTCGAGTATTTTTTGTAATTCGTTGAAGTCGAGTCCCAGCCGCAATCCTTCGATGAGATAAATGACGGCTTGCCGGGTCATCACTTTTTGTACGTATTCCGGCGAAAACGGCAATTCGGCATCGGTGATGAACACGCCGGAGCCGTGCCGCTGTATCACGATGCCTTCTTTCGCCAGTTGGTCGAAGATTCGCCGAATGGTCGTAGCGTTCAGTTGAAGTTGTTCCGCCAGCACCCTAACCGACGGCAGTTTATCTCCCGGCTTGAGCCGCTTTGTAACGACGAGACGCTTGATTTCCAAGACGGCTTGCCAATAAAGCGGTTCACTACTGTGGTAATCGAGTTTGATTTTCATATCGTTTTTCATTTGGCATTTTGATTGACTGTATTACATTATATCATACAGTTGTCAGAGTGACAAGAGGGAGTGACACTGCGCTTCATTTCTGATTTTGTTGCTTCAATTATTCAACCAGCAGCGAACCGATACGGACAAGAGTCGCACCTTCTTCGACAGCGGTTTCAAAGTCGCCGCTCATTCCCATTGACAACGTTTCCATCGAAACATTCGGGGGCAGTCCATCCGCTTTGAGTTTCTCCGCTGCCAGACGCAGCGAAGAAAACTGACGGCGGGTTTCACCGGCATCGGCTTCGAGACCTGCCATTCCCATTAAACCGGCAACTTGCAAGTGCGGCAAGACTGCAATTTTGTCAACGGCGGCGGACAAGTCCTGAACCGCAAAGCCCTGTTTTGTTTCGTCATCTGAAATCGCAACTTCGAGCAAACATCGGCATTGCAATTCCAGTTCGCCTGCTATACGATTCATTGCTTCCGCAAGACGCAAATCGCTTACCGAATGAATCAGCGAATTGAGCGGCAGCACTTTACGGATTTTATTCCGTTGAAGTTGTCCGACTAGATGCCAATGAACCGAATCGGCAGGAAACAGATTGTAATCGGAACAAAACGTCATTTTTTCAATGAGATGTTGCGGACGCGCCTCGGCAAAGTCCCGGCAACCCGCCGCATAAAGTGCTTCGAGCGTTCCATCTGCAGCAGGATTGTATTTCGTGACTGCGACGAGAAGAACACTATCCTTACTTCTGCCGCTTTTTACGGCAGCAACTCCGATTCTGTCCCGAACCAGCCGCACGTTTTCTGCAATGCGGCGGGTCAACATTTCTGATTGTGATACTTTCGGCTTCATATCGTAAAAGTATATCCCTATATGATGGTAATGTAAAGAGCGGCATATTTTTGGAGTGTCATCCTATCCCGTCCAATTGCAAGTATTCCCGGTGCCGCACAACCCGCCGAACAACAAGCCCTGACCCGAAAAAATTTTGCAAAGCCAAACCCCTAAAAAACAAGGCGCAAATGCCTGCCAATAGGGACGCTATTTTTTCCCTTTTTTCATGATACACTCAAAGTCGTAGATTTAATTACGATTGACCCCCTCTATTTTTTAGGAGAATAAGAATGAAAAAATGGGTTTGTACTGTATGCGGATATGTCCACGAAGGCGATAATGCGCCAAGCGTTTGTCCGCAGTGTAAGGTTCCTGCTGACAAGTTCAAAGAACAGAGCGCGGATAGTGCCTTTGCCGCAGAACACGTGGTCGGAGTTGCCAAAGGTGTCGATGCCGACATCATAAAAGATTTGCAGGCACACTTTAACGGCGAATGCTGCGAAGTGGGAATGTACCTTGCAATGGCACGAGTTGCCTTCCGCGAAGGATATCCCGAAATCGGTATGTACTGGGAAAAAGCCGCCTACGAAGAAGCGGAACATGCCGCCAAATTTGCGGAACTCTTGGGCGAAGTTGTCACGGACAGCACCAAGAAAAATCTTGAGATGCGAGTCGAAGCCGAGTTCGGTGCCTGCGCCGGTAAAACGGACATTGCTAAACGCGCCAAAGAAAAGGGCTTGGACGCTATTCACGATACCGTTCACGAAATGGCTCGCGACGAAGCTCGCCATTGCGCTGCATTCAAAGGTCTGTTAAAGCGGTATTTCTAAATCAGAACCGCCCAGATACATGTTCCGATATTTCCCTATTCACCATTTGCCGCCGCCGCTGAAATTTCTCGAAATGCAAGAGCATTTCGTGCCGTTTCACGTTGACGTGTTGCTGGAACGCATGCTTACCGACCAACATCTCACGGAAGGACAGGCATCGCAGTTCCATGAACTGCGGAATATGCTAGCCAACCGGTTTCATTATGAATACCGCAAAACGCTGGAAATGCTCAAGAAGGATTTTGCGGGAATCAACCCGGAACCGGATACCCGATGTCAACAGAAGTATTCGGTTGCGGAACTCGACGAAAAGTGTACACAACTCGACAAAGGCGTTAAATATGTCTTGGCACGGAGCAACTTCGCCGCCTTGACACCTGAGCAACTCGATGCCTGTTTGGAACTACAGCCGGTTGGCGGACTGTCCGTGTACGTTGACAAACAGGATTTTTCAAAGTTCGATGTTTTCTTTCGCGGTATCCGAGACGATACTGTCAAGGAAACACGATTTTTTTTCCTCAAGCGGGAATGGAAGACAAAGGTGTTCAGCCGCGTGGTCGTCATTGCGCGGTCGAGCGGAAATGACAAAGAACGGCTTATCATCAAGATATTCAAGGACGTTTCGGTTGAAAACCTGAAAATCATCGTACCAAGAATACGGCTTGGAATGCCGGTCTTCGACCGCTTGAAAATCAGCGGCACCGTTTTTGGTTCCTTGGTGACACCGCTTTCCAAACTGCTTTTCGCCTTTATGCTCTCTTGGTGGTGGTTCATTGTCGTGACCAGCGGTTTTATGATAGCAATGTTCAAAGGGATTTTCAGTTTTCTGAACAGCAGGACGAAATATCTGCACGTTTTTTCGAGTCAACTGTATTATTTGACTCTTTCAAACAACGAGGCGGCTCTAACCTCTCTGGTCGACATCGCCGAAGAGCAGGAACTAAAGGAAACCCTCCTTGCGTATTTCATACTCTTCATTTTACGAGACCGTAATCTGACGATGCAGCAGATTGACGATGCAGTCGAACGCTGGCTCAAGGAACAGTTTGGATTCGATGTCGATTTCGAGGTAGATGATGCCTTGCACAAACTGAGTGAACTGGGATTGCTCATTTTGCAGGAACCGTATTACAAGGTTTATGACCTTCCGTGTGTGCTGCGGCGGCTCGACGAAGCATGGGACAATTTCTTTACTTATCACGATTCCGGTATTGCCGCAGACGATAGGGTTGCTGACGGTGATTTCCCGCCGTTTCCGTAAGCAAACGAATCATAGGTAATCCCTTGCCGCAATCGCAAGAATGAGTTTCAACGCAGCACGAAACAAAGGACGAACCATTCGTGTCCCCAAAGGTAAAGCCAAGCATCGGTTAAATGATTTTTGCAAAATCACTCGCCCCGTGTTTGCACAGCGGGCAAACGAAGTCATCCGGCAGCATATCGCCTTCATAAGTATAACCGCAGATATTGCAGCGATAACCGCCCTTCTGCTGTGCGGACGGCGGTTTCGGCTTGATATGCTGCTGATAATATGCGTATGTAACACTTTCGGCACTGCTGAGAACTTCGCCGCCGATGATGTTGCTCTTAAACATCGTATGAGTGCCGAAATCAATAGCATCCGTTACTTCAAACGACAGATAGGCGTTTGTATATGTTGTCAAGTAAAGTATTCCGTTTTTGCTTCTTGCCGTGTCTTTGTAATCCGCAAATTTGTCAACCTCTCTGCCGGTTTGGAATCCGAAACGCTTGAATATGTCAAATGGTGTGTCCACTGTCAAGACGGAAATGTTGAATTGCTTTGACTTCATAATCAAGTCATGGGTATAGTTCTGTTTGTTCACAGAGACCGCACCGAGGCAAGAAGTACCGCTCGTAATCTGCATGACGGTATTGGTAATACAGCCGCTGTCTTTACCGTCCGCCTGTACCGTCAAGACATAAAGTCCATATCCGATATTGTACAATGCTGTGTTATTCATGTATTATTTCCTTATGTTCTAACTTTTCTATCATTACATTGGGTTAATATCTGTGGATTATTATCCGCCGCTCGTAATAACAATGTTTATCAATAGCAATGCTATCAAAACAGCCGGCGCAGTTCCCGTTGAACACTCTGGTTCTGCCTCACGAAAAGACAGCCGGACTGCTTGTCGATGACAATGACACCGCCATCTGGATTTTCCGCAGATGCCCACGACTCCGGCACAACCGCCGTCTTGAGCGCGCGGACAAACTCCTCCGGCGTTTCCGATAATTTTTTTTCCTCCGTCTCAAATCGGTGTATTTCGATGCTCATCTTGTCCGGCTTTAGCAATTCGTCCGCCGTTGTGATTTCAATAACATCAGCCGATACAATCCGATAACTCAATTCCGCTTCGTCAGCGGAAGACAACAGCCGCTGCAATGCAGTATCCGCCGGTTCATTGTTGCAGCGAACCGAAGCAGTCAGTGTCTTCACCGAAACAAGCGAGCGTTGCAGCGAGCGGTTATCAACAAGGATTTTAATCTTCGCCGCTTTTTCAATTTGCTGAAGCACATCAGCGAGCGGTTCGGGCTGATAATAATTCAAGGTTATCGGAACACAAACCGCGTCCCAGCCGAAGGACTCCGGCACTAATTTTTCCGGCGGAATCTCCGTCGTTTGTTTCACCCCGTGCAAAAACCGCAGTTGCTCCAGCAGATATAAAACCTGCCGAACGTGTTTTTTCGTATGCTGAACCGTTATCGAATCATTCTGCACCTTCAAGGAAGTACCGGCAGGAAAAATAACGAGTTGCCGAATATAGTCCGCAAGAATCTCCACAGGCAAGACCGCTGCAATATCCGCAACAGCGAAGGATTGTTCGACGATTTTATTCCGCTCTGACTCCGGCACGCTGACGGTAATTTGATTTTCTTTAACGGCAAACACAAGACCAGCCGACTGCAAAATTTGTTTCAGGAAGTCGCCCGCTGTGCCGTCTTCACAAACAATGGAAATCGGCGTATCGGCGGTAATTTCACGGCAAAACAATTCATCAATGTCGAGCGTAATCATGATGTCCGTCAGTTCGGAAAATTGACGCAAAACATTGAGCAGCGGTGTTTTATTCAGCACCCATTTTTTTACCGGCAGGTTGAGAATGTTCGGAATATCCAGCGTCAACTCGGCTGAACCCTTCAGCAAATCCGGCATTTTATGCTGTATCCGCCCAAGCACATCGCCGCCGTCGGGTTTTTCAATTTTCGGTTCTTCAACCGGCGGTTTCGCAAGCAGTTCCGCCAACTTATCACCCGCATCTGCACCGGAAGCATCCGGCTTCAGCGGCTTCTCGGTTGGTTCCGAAACCGTTACACTTTGTTCTTGAACATCTTCCGGTTTCGGCTGCGGTGCTGGAACTGCGGTTTCTTCCGTTGTCTTTTCCGGGTGCATTTCGGGTTGTGTTTTGGGTTGTGTTTTGGGTACTAGTTCATCTGTCTTCTGCGGTTCTGCGATGGGTACCGAAACCGTGCGGTCGTCGCGCTGCATATTTTGCCTTTGAAACAAAAGCAAAATTCCTGCGAATAAAAGAAGCGCGATAACAAATCCCAGTAGAATTCCTAGCAAGATTTTGCGAAAACGCAGTTCCGATTCCGGTACAACTTCAAGCCCCTCGATGTTATTCTTTTCCGTCAAGATTCCATGAAAGAGCATATTTTCCGGAGAGCGGGATGTCATTGCATCGGGAAACCGCATAGTCGGACGCGGTACTTCCTGTTCCACATCGATTTGAACAGGCGGTGCTTCCGATTGCGGCGGCTGTATCAACACCATGCTGCCGCACTTCGGACAAGCAACGATTTGACCGATAAGTTTTTCGCTCTTAACGGCTAACTGCGCATTACAAGATGAACAACGCAGGGTGAACAAATTATCACGGGAATTAATCGTACCGCCCCTTCTTAAACTTTGAATCTTTAAGAACCTCCGTATCTGATTCCGCTTCTTCCTTACCGGCAAAGTACCACAACAGCGGAGAGCATATAAAAATGGTACTGTAGGTGCCGAACACTATACCGACGGATATTGCAAACGCAAAAGTATGAATTCCCTGACCGCCGCAGAAATACAATATCAAAGCGGAAATTAAAGTCGTACCTGAAGTTAATATCGTTCTCGACAAGGTCTGGTTTATCGACAAGTTTATCATTTTCTTCGTCAAGAAAGGACTCTTGCCTTTGTTTTCACGGATACGGTCAAAGACGATAATGGTATCGTTAAGCGAGTATCCGATAATTGTCAGGAACGCCGCAACGGTCGGCAATCCGATTTTGAACTCCTCAACTTGCAGGAACGACAGCGCATTGGCAAGCCAAACACTAACGGCAATGCAGCCGAGCGCGAGGATAACGTCGTGTGCCAAACCCAAAGCGGCAACAAGACCGTAAGTGAAATTATGAAATCTGACACGAATATAAACAACGATGGCTGCCAAACTGAAAATGATTGCCAGCAAACCCGCGGTTCTGGTGTCTTTCGCAACTGAACCGCCGACTGTAGTTGAAGTCGGAAAATACGGTGTTTCGTCCATATCCTTTTTCAAAGGTGCGAAAACCGTTTCTATAATATCAGCAGTTGTTCTGGCGGTCATAATCCAGTTTGCATACGGCTTTGTGCTTCCGGCTTCGAATCCTTCATCGCCGCATTTCAAATCGAAATCGTAATCGCGTTCAAGCCGTTTGTCTGCAACCGCTTTAGCGGTCTCACTTCGAATTTCTGAACGCAGCGATTCGTAGTTAATCGGCGGGAAAAACTGCATCGTAACTTCAACGCCGTCTCTGTCCGACGCGTCTTTCTTTTCGGACGGCTTTACCGTGTAGTCAAACGTACTGTAGACGAGTTTATCACCGAAAGTATCGCGGATGATGTTGCGGACGGTAATCAGATACTCGTTTGAAGATATATCTTGTCCGCGAACCTGCGGTATTGAAGTCGTGATAATAAAGTGCGAATTCGCCGTTGTTGTTGTCTGCCCCAAAGTACCGACAGAACCGCTTGCCGCTGCTCCTGTTTGGCTGGATTGAACGTTCTGAACCGCTGGGTCATTGAGACGTTTCGTAACATCCGGAATAATTTTGTTTTTTTCGTAAATTGAAGTCCGAACATAACTGATTTCCTGCGGTTCTTTGAAAACAACTTCCGCGGAAACACCGCCGACAAAGTCAATATCGAGAATTGTCTTGCCGCGAATTACAACCGCAAACAAACTCACGATTACCAGCGTCAGCGATAAAGCGTAAAAGTATTTCCGCATACCGAGGAAATCAATGTTCGGACGCTTGAACAACTGGAACATCTTAAACGTCTTAATGGCACGCTGCGCTTCCATTAAATCCATTATCGTTCTTGCGCAGTAAATTGCCGTGAACATATTCAACGCAACACCGAGCGTTAAAGTCACGGCAAAACCCTTGACCTGTTCGGTAGCAATCCAATAGAGTATAACACCGACAATAATAGACGTTAAGTTTGAGTCAACAATCGCGGACAACGCCTTGTCATACGCATTGTGAATTGCCATACGGAGTGAAGACCCCGCTTGCAGTTCTTCACGCAGACGCTCATAAATCAGAATGTTGGCATCGACCGTCATACCTACGGTCAAGGCGAGACCGGCAAGACCGGGCAGCGTAAATGCCGCCCGTAAAGCAAGCATTACAGCAAGCAGCATCAGCAAGTTGGTAATAACGCAGAAACACGCAATAAAACCGGCAAGACGATAATAAACGAGCATAAATGCAAGTATCAATGTACCGGAAAACATTATCGCAAACTTGCCCTTTTCAATCGTATCCGTACCGAGTGTTGCGCCGATAAGTTGTCGGCTTACCGGTACTTTATCCAAGTCCGCCGGCAGCGCGCCTGCATCGAGAATCTGAATCAAATCCTGAATGTCCTGCCGAAGTTGCTGTCTTCCCTCTTCGGTAGTCCGCCGTCCGAAAGTAATGATGCCGCGCTTGCCGATAACATCATTGATATACGGTGCAGAGTACAAACTTTCGTTCAGAACAATACCGAGTTTCCGTTTCAAACGCGCCTGTGCAGGGTCAGGACGGTTGGCAGAAGTCAGCCGTTTGAATTTATTTTCGCCGATGCCGTCAAATTCAAAGGACACGCCCGCTTGACTTCCGTCAGTTCCTTCACCGACAGATGTCAGATATTTACCGGTGACATCGAAACCGTCATTGTATAGAATTAGGATTTCGAGTTGTCCGCGATGCAAGCGGGAAACAATATCGGGGTCGTTGACGAAACTATCCTTTTCTTTTTCCGAGACAGGCACCCATTTAGCGAGGAGCCGGTTGTCGCTGCGTATTTCCCAGCCCTCTTGTTCCCGTTTTGCTCTTTCGATAATGGGTTCGTCCTGTTGATAAAGCGGTGACGCAAGAATACGGAATTCCAAAGCACCGGATTCGCTGATAATACGCTGAATACGGTCAACTTCGGCATCCTCCGCTTTCGGAATGATAACCTGAACCTGCCGATTTCCGCCGAGACCGGTTATTGCAATTTCACGGACACCGCCCGGATTGATACGACCAGCAATAGCGGTAGTCAGTTGGTTCATCGTTTTTTGCGAAAGTCCGCCGGTTTTAGCATCGACATCGTCTGAATCCTTTCTTGACGCAGACGCTTTTACATCATAGACGAGTACAACACCGCCTTGGAGGTCAATACCGAGTGTCAAGTGTTTCCAGCCGAGAACTACCGCCGTTAAACTTCCGAAAAGCGAAAGCAGCAGAATGAAGGTTCGGAAACGATGGTCCGGCAGGCGGCATCGAACCGCAATGAGATTACCGGCAACGAAACAAATAATTACAACAGCGAGGAAGATTCCCCACGTTTTGAGATTTTCGTAGAATCTCCTATTCTCTTCTGCCGTCTTCGCCGCTTTTGCTGCCGCTTCTTTTTCGGCAAGTTCTTTTTGAATTTCTTCCGGTGCTTTTACCGGTGCGAGGTCAAACGCCGGTTCGGAAGAATCCGCCGATTTATCCGTCACCGGAAAAGAGGTCGGCGCATCGAGAACCGGAGCCGCCGATTGTGTCAGCGTATCGGAGGCTGTTGTTGACGCTTCGGGAGCCGGCGTTGTCATTTCGGGAACCGCCGATTGCGTCGATGTATCGGGAGACATCACCGTTTCAGGTTGCCCCAGCGAAAGTGAGTAGAGAAAACCGAGTGTTAGTATAACAGCGGCGATGTTTATAATACGGGGTGTTGAAAGTCGAAACATTTTTTGTTAATGAATTGTTTAGTTAAATGGTTATTTGTTGTTCGTTATTTAATTATCGCAGCGATTTAGCGTAGGATTTTAATCCTACTTTGTTTTTTCGTTTGAAACTTTCGCCGCAACGGCGGACAGCAGGAAGCGGGCTTTTGTACCGTTGGAGTCGTCAAGTTTCAGGACAATTTCGCCTTTTTCCTTATCGATGGCATAGACGGTAGCAATGATTCCGCCGACGGTATAAACGGTGTCATTTTTTTCGAGGGAATTGAGAAGTTTCCGGCGTGTCTCTTCCTGTTTTTGCTGCGGACGAATCATAAACAGCCAGAACATGACTATTACCGCCCCGAAAATTAAAATCAGTTGCATCAGACCTCCGTCACCTCCGCCTTGCGGCGGTGCTGCGCCTTGGGCAAAGAGCGGGGGAAAACAAGCGAAAAAGTGAAACATCGGCAGAATAAAACAATCGGTTAAAAAATGAACGGAAACGCACAAATTTGAATTTCGTATAATAATACCCGATTTTCGGAAGTTTGACAAGCCCTAAAGTTGCGGGATAGAAAATTTGGGGTGTGAAAAATTTTTCACGTCTATTGCAATTATGTTGAAAACGTGATACTACAGTCCCTGCAATTAAAAATAGTCGTCCGGTTTGGTGCCGGACAACATATTCCGACGAGATTTGCCAGTTCAAAAGTCGAAGAAGCCGCATTTCCTCTGCCTGATATTACCCATAAAACTCTTTTTGACCAAATCACAAACGCCTGAATGTCCGGCGCAAATTGTACTTTCCGTAAGCGGCAATATCGACAGTTTCAAGAAACTTGTGCGCGGCAGCGGCAATTATCGAGCCAAAATTTGGTTTACTAGCCTGCGATACAGCAACGATATCCCATTTGCCGATGTGCTGAATTAATATTATCAAAGTACAATAAATACCCAACTTTAGCGGGTGTGTTATTATTTGCGCAGGTGTTTTTCCGTCTATTGACACTGGCGGCTGCCGGTTTCACTCGCTGCTCGGTATCAAACTGGCACTTTTTGCTCTTGCCGTCTTGATTCGGTGTCCAAATCGTGTTATCATATAACCACTACTGGACGAACACTGTTCACCGTTTACCGATAAATCGATGCAGAAAACATTGATACTTTGTAAGCCCGATGCCGTCAGCCGCGGCTTAAGCGGCGAAATTATAAGCCGCTTTGAAAAAAAGGGCTTGAAAATCACCGCTCTGAAAATGCTGCGGGTTACGCCGGAACTTGCGAAAAAACATTATGCCGAACACGTCGGCAAAGAGTTTTATCCCTCGCTGGAAGAGTACATCACAAGCGGAGATGTCATCGCAGCGGTGTTGGAAGGTCCCGAAGCAATTTCGGTTGTGCGGCTTCTCGTCGGACCTACCAACGGCATCGTTGCACCAGCAGGTACAATCCGCGGTGATTATTCGTTGAGTAATCAGTTGAATCTCGTTCACGCTTCGGATAGTCCCGCCTCGGCAGAAAGAGAAATTACCGTATTTTTTTCGTAAACATACATCGTAAAGTAATAGGAGAGAAATTATGTCAGCACCACAAGTCGGAATTTTAATGGGCAGCGACAGCGATTGGGTTAAAATCAATGCCGTTGCAGCCGCTTTGGACGAATTCGAAGTCCAATACGAAGTCAACGTTATGAGTGCGCACCGCACACCGGAAGCGGTCAAACAATATGCCGAGAGCGCAAGAGAACGCGGACTTTCCGTATTGATTTGTGCAGCAGGCGGAGCAGCGCATCTTGCCGGTGTTGTTGCAGCGCATACAACGCTGCCGGTCATCGGAATACCGGTGCAGACCGAACTTTCCGGCGGCTTGGATTCGCTGCTCTCAACGGTTCAAATGCCCGGCGATATACCCGTTGCAACTGTCGGAACCGGCAGCGGCGGCGCAAGAAATGCCGGTATCCTTGCCGTTGAAATACTTGCGGTGCGGGACGAAAAACTGCAAAAAAAGTTAGCGGACTTTCGTCAATCGCTTGCGGCGAAAATTGCCGCTAAAAACGAAAAACTGAAACAAACACTGAAAAAAAACTAATTGGGATATTATTATGAAAGACGAGACACTGGACAAAATATTTGAATCTCCGTACTCCGCGTACACAGTAGATATTGACAAAGTACGTGCAGACGCAGAAAAAGGCGATGTCAACTGTCAATATATGCTTGCCGTCTGTTATGCCGACGGTATGGGTGTGCCGGCAGATTGCGCCGAAGCATTTCAATGGTGTCTTAAAGCCGCTGAACAAGGGCTTGCCGAAGCACAATATCAACTCGGAGTATTTTATAGTAACGGTACCGGCGTTCATCAAAATTATGCAGAGGGAATAAAGTGGTTTAGCAAAGCGGCTGAACAGAAATATACTCCCGCTCAAAAAGCATTAGATGCTGCTTATGGATTTGTGTACGGCTTTCCGCTGTATGAAGATTCCGGCACTGTTCTTCGTGAAGCAGCGGAGAACGGTGATGTGCAGAGTCAATTTCGTCTCGGTTCTGCTTACGATGCCGGTATAGGCGTTCCGCAGGATTATTCCGAAGCGGTAAAGTGGTACACCAAAGCGGCGGAACAGGGCGGCGGTGAAGGCAAAGGTGCCTGTGCAAAAAATATGCTGGGATATATCTATCTGCGCGGGCACGGCGTTGACAAAGATGAAGTGAAAGCGTTGTCTTTGTTCATGGAGGCGGCAGAAGATGGATGTTCTCACGCACCGGATAGTGTCGGCGAATGTTATGAGAACGGATACGGCGCGGAACGCAATCTTACGGAAGCGTTAAAATGGTATCAAAAAGGGGCTGCCATCGGAGACGACACGGCGGCTGAAAATTTTGAGCGGCTAAAAAACCTTATCGATTGACGCTTAATCCTGCCCGCTTCCATACGGGGCAGTGCTGTCACTACCTGTGAATGAACACTTAAACAATCAAAATATCCGATGTCTTTTCTAGCGAAAATTTTTGGTAAGCCGAAACTCAACTATCGGAAGAAGTATGAACTTCTTCAGTCGGCAATTTCCGGTACGATGTCCAAGGTCTATAAAGCGCGGGATAAAGTAACGGGACAAATCGTTGCGTTGAAAATTCTCGATAAAAAGAAGACCGCCATCATTGAAGAACGATTCAAAGGTGCGGGAAAGCCGACCGAAGGTGAAATCACAGTTCAATTCGACCATCCTTACATTGTCAAAGCATTTGACCAAGGATTGACAACGGAAGGCGACCAATATATCGTAATGGAGTATCTTGAAGGAACAGGATTAAATAACGTTCTTCTTGTGAAAGACGATTTAATGGCAGGCGCACGCCTTTATTACATTCGTCAGGCGGCGGAAGCATTGGAAGAAGTTCACAAGAAGGGATTTATACATCGTGATATTTGTCCGCGCAATCTGCTTTTTGTCGGTGACGGCACGGCAATGAAACTGATTGACTTCGGTTTGACTGTTCCGAATAAGCCGCCGTTCACTGACCCCGGCAATCGCACTGGAACGGCAAATTATATGGCACCGGAGTTAGTTCGGCGCAAGAAGACCGACCATCGTCTTGATATATTTTCTTTCGGTGTAACGATTTATGAACTTTGTACGAAAGAATTGCCGTGGCCCCGCGGTGACACCGGCAATGCGGCAATGACGCACAATCAGCCGCCGGAGCCGATTGAGACCTATCGTCCGCAAATCAACAAAGCGTTGTCGAGGGCTATTAGAAAGTGCATTGACCCGGAAGCATCGCAGCGTTTTGATAGTATGACGCAGTTTATCGCTGCGATTGCGAAAGTGGAACATGAGGATGAGTGATTAAAACTGTCCGTTAACTAAGATGCGCGGAGACGAAATTTTTACGTTGCCCCGTTATATGATATATCATCGGGATGTTGCCTATCTCTTATCTCCTGCGAGTGCGACTAAATGAGTAAACAGCGGCAATAGTTCGTCCGCACCTTCTGCGACGGAACTCTCAGGATGAAATTGTACCGAATACACCCGCGGATTATCCCTCATCTCCATCGCCTCCACCACTCCGTCACTGGTGCGTCCCGTAATAATGAAATTCGGTGCAATATCTTTCACCGCTTGATGATGAAAACTATTCGTCATCACCGCTGTTTTTCCCAGTATCTTTGCCAAGACGGAGTTTTCTTCCAGAATCACCTGATGCGTGCCTTGCCGCCGCGGTGCCTGCTGCCGGTGCTTCAAAACCTCCGTTTTTATCTGCGAAGGTATATCCTGATAAAGCGTACCGCCGAAAGCCACATTCATTACTTGATGACCGCGGCAAATACCCAACACGGGAATTCTCCTTTCCACTGCCGCTTTAACAAGGGCAATATCAAAAACATCCCGCCCCGGGTTAACCTTTTCCAGGAAAGGATGCGGTTCCTCGTTATATTTCTGCGGGGCAACATCTTCTCCGCCCGTTAAGATAAGCGCGTCTATGGAGGCGGTCATCTTTTTAATCACCTCAATATCGCCGTTGATGGGAAGTACAACCGGAACGCCGCCAGCCCGCAGCACGGCTTTGATATATGCGGCGGGAACCTGAACAGCACCTTCGGAATTACTAGTGCCGGAAATACCTATTATCGGCAATTTAGGCGTTTGAGCATAAAGCGTCAACGCAAAACAAAAAACAAACAGGGAAAGAAAAAATTGTCTCATAATTTGTCTCCGTTGATGCTCATTGAATATAATCGGCTGTCTGCTGCGGCAAACTCCTATTTCAAATGCTTGTCGGCAAAGTCGCAGTAGTGCTTCCAGTCGGGCTCAAGGATGCCGTGACCTCCAGTCCGATTGTGGTATCCGATGATTCCTCCGACGGACAGGTCGGGTTGCGGCGGTTCCGTAACACCGCCGAAACCACTGGTGCCGAAAAGTTTATAAACCGAGCCAGCGTTATATGCCGAAAGGAACTCGCCCTTCGGGTCTGCCCAGCGGTCTTCCGTTGCACTGGCAACGTAAACCGGTCTCGGTGCCGCCAAGGCAATCAGTTGGTGCTGGTCAACCGGCAGCGAATTAACGTCAAGATTGTACTTCTTGAAATTATCACAGAACCAATGCGGAAACGATACGTTGATTCGATGTACCGTTTCGCCGTAGTTTCGTCTGGACAAAGCAGCACCGCCGCAACCGGAATCATTTGAAATCACGATGGCAAACCGCTGGTCAATCGCACCAGCCCAAAGGGACGTTTTGCCGAGACGGGAATGTCCGACAACCACCGTTTTGGTCGGGTCAATGCCGAGTTTGTCCTGAAAGTGTTCGACACCGTCCAGCATTTCGCCGAGTCCCCAAGCCCAAGTCGCAATGGTGTTGGCTTCATCGAGTGCCTGTTTTTCGCCTTCTTTGTAAAGGAATTTTCGCACACCGTGAAGATATCCGCCGTTGACATCCGGTTCAATGTCACAGTAATAAGCAGTGACGCAGGCATAACCGCGTTCCAAAAGAAATTGCATAGGCCAACGATTTGCTTGGGCACCGCGTTCTTCTTCCTTTGCCGGTGAATAGACAACTTTTGAACGGTTCCAAATTCGAACAGGCATGCGAATATCCGGATCGGCATCGGTAGTGTGATTGCCCTGAAAATTCAAACTGACAAAAGCGGGAACCTTTTTGCCGACAGCGAGTTTTGGCGTGTAAACCAAAACGTCAACGCGGTGAGCATTTTCATCCGGTTCATTGCCCTGATACCACACGATTTGAAATTGATGTTGAATTCCTTTGCCGTCATAAACGGGTTTGGAATTCAGATATTCGAATCGGGTCTTGAACGTCTTATTGCCTTTTCGGAACAAGGTTGCCTTGCCGTAAACGTGTTCTTCGAACAGTTTCAGCAATTCGGGGCGGCGTTCTTTCATCCATTGCTCTGCCGTTGTAACTTTGCGTCCATCCTGCATCGTCAGCGGGTCGGGAAGTGTATATTCTTGGACTTTTGCTTCGTCGTAGTTTGCCGGTGCAACCGGTACAACCTCGGCAGAACGGAGTTCAGCAGCGGCAAGAAAGAGTGTCAACAATAGCACAATCGGTACGAAATACTTTGGCATAGCAATTCCTTTGGTGAGATAAATTTTGTTGTGTTAAATTTTACTGAGTTAAATTTTCAGCCGAAGGCGGCAACGAACCGCATCCAATGGCGACGAAATTTATCATTTGCAGCGGGAAATGTCAACGTGCTGACAAAACCAGCCCACGTCACCTTATTTTGGGATTTTGAAGGGGACGTGCTGACGGTACGCACCGTGTATTCAAATCTTGTGTGAATCTGATAGAATAAACGCCAGCAAACGACGTTCATCGGTCAGTTTTTCACAACGCTCAATCGAAATTTCGTGAAAAATTATTCCGCTTTATAATAACCCCATTTTAAACGTTTTGGAAAAAATAAAATGAGAGACGGTTTATTACCCATATTTCTTACAGGTGCTGCCGGTTTTATCGGTTTTCACGTCGCCCGAAAATTACTCGGCGATGGATTTCAAGTTGTAGGTCTGGACAATCTCAATGATTACTACGACGTTTCGCTAAAGGAAGCGAGATTGATAGAACTCCGAAAATTCGAACACTTTCAATTCATAAAGTCCGACTTACTCAACTGCCCGCTCATGGAAGAAATCTGTGAAAAAAACAATTTCGGCAGAGTCATCCATCTTGCCGCTCAAGCGGGTGTTCGTTATTCCATCGAAAACCCCCGGACTTACATTGACAGCAACATAGCGGGTTTTTTGAACATATTAGAGTGTTGCCGTAAATATCAAGTACCGCACTTGATATTTGCTTCGTCAAGTTCTGTTTACGGTTCAAATCACAAACAGCCTTTTTCAGAAGAGGATTTCGTTGATAAGCCCGTGAGTTTGTATGCGGCGACAAAGAAGAGCAATGAATTGATGGCGTATGCCTACGCCCATCTGTACGGTTTGCCTGTAACCGGACTGCGGTTTTTCACAGTTTATGGTCCTTGGGGCCGCCCAGATATGGCAGTTTTCAAGTTTACCAAAGCAATTTTTGACGGAAAACCGATTGATTTGTACAATAACGGAAATATGAAACGAGATTTTACGTACATTGATGATGTAGTTGACGGCATTGTACGTTTGTTTGCTCACATTCCAACAACAAGAAATGCTGTTCCATTCCGCCTGTACAACATTGGGAATAATCACCCTATCGACCTAACTCGTCTCGTTTCCGCGATTGAATCCGCGTGTGGGCGAAAGGCAATAAAAAATTTACTCCCTATGCAGCCGGGAGATGTTTTGGAAACTTTCGCAGATATTTCACGATTGAATACAGAAACTGGTTTTCAACCGACGACGACGATTGAAGCAGGTGTAACGGCATTCATTGACTGGTACAGAGATTATTATGGCGTTTTATAGGAGGAAGGTATTAAAAGCCGCGTATTACTACCGGTGGAAAAATCCGCTGATGAACCGAAAACACGACAATTCATTTTTACTTATTGAAATAAGTACACAGAATATCTTCGGCAATCGTTTCCGCCGTGAGACGATATTGTTTCAGTAAGTAATCCTGATCGCCAACGTGTTTTGTAAAAACGGAAGGTAATCCTATTCGTTTGAATCGAGATTGTCCGGTTCCATGTTCGGCAACAATCTCGGCAACTGCTCCGCCGAGTCCGCCGAAAATACTATGTTCTTCCAGTGTAAAAACCATCGGTGTGGTATCAATAACTTCCAACACGGCTTCGGTATCAAGCGGCTTAATTGTATGCATGCTCAACACTGTAGTTTCAAGTCCCTTCTGATGTAAAATCGCGGCAGCATCAACTGCTCGTTTGAGCATGGAACCCGTTGCGATGACGGCTACATCACGTCCTTGTCGTACCTTGATTGCCTTGCCGAATTGCCAATTAATATCCTGTTCGTGAACGACCGGTTCGCCGGCACGACCAAGACGCAAAAAAGCCGGTCCGATTCCTTGTGCGAGATATTCCGTTGCTGCCTTTGCTTCCACAGGGTCACCGGGTGAAACAACATTCATACCGGGAAGCGAACGCATCATGGCAATATCCTCCGTTCCGTGATGAGTCATGCCGAGTGCCCCGTAACAAAAACCGCTTCCGACGGATACCGAAATAACGTTTGCTTCGTGATAACAAATGTCGTTGCGAATTTGTTCAAGACATCTAATAATCGGAAAATTCGCAATCGAATAAGTGAACACAACATGTCCCGACAATGCCAGACCGGCAGCGACTCCCGCCATGTTTTGTTCAGCAACACCAACATTCAAGAACTGTTTTGGAAACCGTTTGGCAAAGTCGGTGACAACGCCGAACCCCAAGTCGCCGACGAGGAGCATAATTCGTATATCTTTACTTGCCGCTTCGGTCAATGCTTTAACAAATGCAGTTCTCATGTAGGTGTTCTCAATTCTTTCATTGCGTTTTCAAATTCATCGCCTTGCGGTGAATGGTAGTGCCACAGCAGTTGGTCTTCCATGAAACTGACTCCCTTTCCCTTGACGGTATGGGCGATGACGCAACTCGGCTTATCTTTTTCAAACGGAATTCGCCCGAAAGTTTCCAGCAATTCATTAATGTTATGTCCATCCGCTTCGCAACAAGCCCAGTTAAATGCTTTTAACTTTGCCGCAAACGGTTCAAGCGAAATAATATCATCGGTATATCCGAGTGCCTGAATCTTGTTGTAATCAATAACGGCAATCAGGTTGTCAAGTTTGTGCTGTGCGGCAAACATAACCGCTTCCCAAGTTGAACCTTCATCGCATTCGCCGTCAGAGAGAAGGGCGTAGATTTTATAGGATTTATCATCTCGTTTTGCTGCCAATGCCATACCGGCGGCAATAGGAAGTCCGTGTCCTAATGCACCGGATGATACTTCGATACCGGGTATTCCGCGTGTAGCGTGTCCGGCGAGTTTTGCGCCATCGGTGTAAAAACTGTCTAGCCATTCGACGGGAAAGAAACCGCATTCGGCAAGCACGGCGTAATAACCGGCGGCGGCGTGTCCTTTGCTTAAAACGAAACGGTCTCGGTCAGGCGACTCAACTGATTCGGGCGAAACATTCATTACTGCACCGTAGAGGACGGCAATGATTTCCGTCATGGAAAAGTTGCTGCCGAGGTGTGAACTTTTCGCTGCCGATATCATCCGTGTCGCGTGTATACGGATTTTTTGGGCGAGTTGTTGGATTTCAAATCTGTCCATAATAAATTTGTGTTACTGAATCAATCGATATTTTTTTTTGCTTCATTAATTATTTTTTTGACATGCGCCGGGATTCCCGGATTAATTTTTATCATACGCAACGCGGTGAGAATAAAAATGTGTATGTCTGTCGTTAAAGAACGATTGCGGACATAATACTCCTGCAACGCCAATTTAACTGGGTGGATGTATTTGATGTGATACTCATCTGGATCACTCGCCTTGGCAAAGTCGGCATATTGTGCGAAAGCGAACAGTGATGCCCAATCACTCAAGCCGGGGTTAACTGAAAGAATCAATTTCTTTTTTTGGTCTGGTACTTTTTTGATGTATTCCGGAATGTCGGCGCGGGGACCAATCAATGTAACATCGCCAATAATAACATTGAAGAATTGCGGTAGTTCGTCTAATTTAGTCGTCCGCAAAACACGACCCACCGGTGTCACGCGGGCATCGGTATGAGCAACATTCAACGCTCCGATTTTGTCGGCACCAGATACCATGGAGCGGAATTTGTACAACGTGAATGGCTTTTCATTTTTTCCGATTCGTCTGCTGCAATAAAATACACCGCCCGGACTTGTAAAATACACTATCAGCGCAATCATCAATAAAAGCGGTGATAACACAACCAACGCAATGACGGAAATAAAAACATCCACGATTCGGCGAAATAAATCATACATCACATGTTCCCTCCATCAACATTGAACAAAGCCCCTTGCGCAAAACTTGCCTGCTCGGAACCAAGCATAACGACAAAAGAGGCGATTTCCTCCGGCGTTCCCATTCTTCCGGCGGCTTGGTGATGCCGCAAAAAATCATCGACGCGCGGGTGCATTTCTTTGACGAATTTGTCCCAGTAACTTCCATCAAACGCAACAGCACCGGGCAACACTGCCGAAACCACAACGCCGCTTTTTGCTAACTCGCGCCCAAGCGTTTTCGTATAAGCATTCAAGTATGCCTTTGCAGAAGCATAAGGAGCGGCACCGCGCAATAGTACACCGGATATGCTGGATATGTGAATAACGCGTCCCCAATTTCGTTGCTGCATACAAGGAATCAACACACAATTCATCTCGATGGCAATGCCGCAATTATATTGCCAGACCCGTTGCCATTCATCTACCGGAGAAAGCGGGTCACGAATATCCAACGGACCGCCGACGGCATGAACGACTATGTCGAAACCACCAAACACGCTGTTGACCTGCCCAGCCAATCTCGTCGGTTCACCGTGTTGCATCAAATCCCCGCAAAAATATGCGTGCCCGCTACCATAAGTGAGCATTTCATTTTCAATTTCTTTCAAGAGCGATTCTGACC
>WRCR01000016.1 GCA_009783865.1 Planctomycetaceae bacterium
AGGCGGCTGGTTTGACGACCCGAATCTTTGGGCGGAAATGAAAAACCTCGAAAAAATCGACAACTACTTCTTGCAAAATCCAACGCCGTTCAAACCGGAAGTCGGCGTTTTCCTTGACGAATTCAGTATGCTTGCCGTTGCGGCTGGCGGAAACGCAATGACGCGGCAAACGGTTTATAACGTCCGCGAACCGCTTGCCAGAATGGGAACACCCTACGGACAATATCTGTTGAGCGATTTCGTGAACGGCAAAGTCGAAACGAAATTGAATGTGTTTGCGGCGGCATATCATCTTTTCGGTGAAACCCGCAGCGCATTGAAAGAAAAGACGGCGAAGCGGGGAACCGCCAATATCTGGTGTTTCGCACCGGCATTTTTAACACCGGGCAAAGGCGGCAGTGTTGAAACAATGACGGACTTGACCGGCTTCAAATTCAAGCAACTGAAGGGAGTCAACGCTTGGGCAGAACCGACTGCACGCGGTAAAACGTTCGGAATGGAAAGCGGTTTCGGGTTGAAACATCCGATGCAGCCCTTGTTTGCCGTTGCTGATGCGAAAGAAGACGAAGTGCTGGCGACATATCCTGACGGTTCTGTTGCCGTTGCAATACGAGAGGGAAAGAACGGCGAAATCAATATTTTTGCGGGTGCGCCGGGGTTGAGTTCGTCCTTGCTGCGGGCAGTTGCGAAAGAAATCCGGCTGCATTTGTACACAGAAACGGATTGCAACGTTTACGCTAACGGCGATACGGTTGTGCTTCACGGTGCGAAGGACGGCGACGTTAAAGTCAGCCTCGGCAGCGGAAAGGTGTTGACAATACCGCTGAAGTTTGGCGAAACACGTATTATTAGCGCGGGATTTTAATCCTACTTTACTTTTCTGTTCAATTTTGATAAAATAATAGAAATAATCCTGGATTGTTTTCCTTTGCAGCGGTTTTATGTTTCTTTTTTTTACCGATTTTTTTTCCCCGCCATATTCAGCATCGATTGCCGCAGTCGTTTCGATTGCTGCGATGATTGTGATGCTCGTCAAATATTGGAAAGTCCCTGCCCTGCGGAAACAGTTGCTCATTTCGGCTTTTATCCTGCTGCTGCTCATTCCTATCTGTGCTATCCATATTGTTTTTTCCGGCAGGCAGGCAGGACAAATTACCGAGAACAATCTCTCCGGTTTGGCAAAATCGTATGCGGTCTCAATCAGCCGAATGAATCACGCCGACATAACGCGGGAAACAAAAATGGATTCGCCGCCATTCCGGCAGATATTAGAATGTATGGAAGAGTGGCAACAGCGCGAAAAAAGAGTTGCTTCTATCTACACTCTGCGTGAAGACAATGAAGGAAAATTATACTTCGTTTTTGATACCGGCTTCGATAAGGACGGAGACGGAAAAAAAGATTCTGAAGAAGAGGCACCTGCTGAATTGGGAAAGGTATATGGTGCCGACCAGGAAGATATTGAAGAATTTACCGCCGCCTTCAAAGGTGAATCAGCGTTCAACGGAACTCCGGCTGAAGATGAATGGGGAACCTGGGTCAGTGCCGCCGAACCGATATATGACAAGAACGGCGAAGTTGAGGCAGTAGTCGGTGTGGACTTCTTTGCCGATGTCTATATCAAAAGTATTTACAATGCAAAAGTTATTCCGACCATTCTTTTCGCGGTACTTCTTGTTCTCTTTTTCACAACGCAGTGGTTCTTTATTAGGCGTTTTTCGGTGGAGAAAAAACTTCTGGAATACTCTGTCAGTCTTGAAAACACAGTCGGCGAATTAGCACAAGCGAAGAAGCAGGCCGAAGTTGCAATTCAGGCAAAGCGGTTCTTTCTTGCCAACATGAGCCATGAAATCCGAACACCGATGAATGCTATTCTCGGATGTTCCAATATGCTTTCCGGCAACCGCAGTGCGGAGAACAGCACTTCAAACAATTCACTGCCGCAGGAACAGATTATCAGCACTATCCGCAGCAGCAGCCGCGACCTGATGACCCTCGTTGACGATATTTTGACTTTCGCCGATTTGGATGCCAAGAAAATCTCATTGGAATCGAAACTGTTCTCGATTAAAAAACTCATAAACGACCTTCAGATGATGTATCAGTCCCGTCTCGACGAAAAACCGGAAATTAGTTTTTCTATAGAGCAGAAAGGACCTGTACCTGAATACATTTACGGCGACTCATCGCATCTTCGGCTCATTTTGCTGCATCTCATAGGTAATGCAATTAAGTTCACGAAAACGGGCAGCGTTACTGTCCGATACAGTGTTCAGAATATTCAGCAGACAACGCCCCCTATGTACGACCCGGATAATGCTGCACAGACCTCACTGCTGACATCCATAGCGACAATGTTGTTCATCCCGAACAGCAGGGAAAAAAGCAGCAAGGACAGCAGTGTTTCACGTATTCAGCGGGCGGTTGCGGCATATAGCAAAAGTCCTTCTGTTTTGACATTAGCCGGCAACTCCCCCCTAATGGAACAAGAGTATTTGCGGGTTGATGTTATTGACACCGGCATCGGTATTTCACAAGAAAAGATAGAAGAAATTTTTCGTCCCTTTTCGCAAATTGATGCTTCCTACACAAGAGAATACGGCGGGACCGGTTTGGGTCTCGGCATCGCCCGTGAATTGACGCTGCTGATGGACGGCGAGATTTCCGTTGTCAGCGAAAGAGGAAAAGGAAGCACGTTCACCGTTCTTGTGCCGATTCTAGAACCCGATGCGGAACAAAATAACGCCGGTTCTGCCAATACAGCGGCGGCAGCAACTTGCGGAGAAACAGAACCGCCGGCCTTCACTCAAATAGCAGGCAAGACTTCTACTGCTCTGCACATACCCAGCAGCATAACCCAAACGAAAAAAAATGATAATACCCGCTCAGCCGCATCGGCATCGAAGATACAATCATTAGATTCGCAGCAGAAAAATCCGCTCGACAATCGATGCATACTGGTTGTAGATGACAATGTTATCAATCAACTCATTGCCGAATCAAAACTCCGGGATGCCGGTGCTAAAGTCGATATTGTCGGCAACGGCTTACTCGCTATTGAGAAAATCGCTGAAGCGGAAAAAAGCAATTCGTCCTATGATGCTATCCTTATGGATATGCAAATGCCGGTTATGGACGGTTTTACGGCAACAAGAGAATTGCGCTCACGCAGTTTTATAAAACCGATAATTGCCGTAACAGCGAATTACGATTCCAATGAGGAATGTGTATCCGCCGGCTGCGATGCCGTTCTGGCAAAACCGCTGGACCGAAAAGAATTAGTCGAAACAATACAGAAACTGATTAACCGAGGATAAAACAATGCCGCCAGATGATGCCGTTCCTGCTGTTTCGTCTGACGCTGCTGATACTTTCGTTCTAAACGGTGTCGTTCAGAAAGTTCCGCCGACAAAGGAAGAACGAAACGCTTTCATTGCCGTGTGCAGTCGTGAAGTTCAAACTCTAAAGGAAAACGGTTTTGCAAACGGAATTCCGCAGCGTTCTCAACTGGAAGAGACCGCGCGTTCAATTATTCCAACACCGGAATATCTCGGATGGACAATGGTGCAGCTCGGCAGCATACTTTGGACGGAAAGAGTTTCCGCCGTTCCTTATAACCGCCGCTTATTGTTTTTGCCGCATTGTCTCCGCAACGCCGATGCTTGTCCCGCAACGTATTCCGCCGAAGGATTACACTGCGAAAATTGCGGGCAGTGTGAAATAGGAAAACTGAAACAATACGCCGAAGATTTGGGTTATTCTGTTCTTGTTGCCGAAGGTTCACCGGCGGTTTTGCAATGGATACTTCAACGAAAGTCAGATGCTGTTCTCGGTGTCGGATGTTTGCGTTCTCTCGAGAGGGCTTTCAGCAAACTGCTCTTTGCCGGTATTCCCGCGCTTGCAGTTCCGCTGCATGCTTCAACGTGCCGCAATACGGAAACCGACCTCGATTATGTACACGGCATGATTTGCACGGAATATATTCCTGACAAAAATAAGAAACACAAGAATGAGACGCAGTTGCATTCAGCCGCTAATAAAAAGTCCAATCTTCCATTGCTGCGGGCTGCATCGGACTTATTTACATTAACTGCCGGAGAACATAAATCAGTAAATTATCCCGAAGCCGACCCGAAGACCGCCGTTCAAAGAATTGCCGGTAGTTTTCTTTGCAGCGGCGGAAAGTTCTATCGTCCATTTATTGTGTTGTCGGTTTTTGATTCATTAACCGGCTCGCATTGTACCGGTGAAGACGGCGAAATCAACGCCGCCAACCTTCCGTCTTTCGTGAAAGATGCCGCAAGAGCAGTCGAGATGTTTCATAAGGCATCTCTCGTTCACGATGACATCGAAGACGGCGATAATTTCCGCTACGGGAAGCCCGCTCTGCATACTGAATACGGAACGCCTGCTGCGATTAACATCGGCGATTATCTTATCGGCGAAGGATACCGCTGCATTGCCGGAATCCGCTGCGCAGCCGCTGCGGAGATTGTTCTTGAGATGCTTGCCTGCCTTGTCAACGCTCACAAAAAATTATGTGAAGGACAAGGAGCGGAACTCGCCTGGAGAAAACAACTAACGGAAAATGCCGGAAAGGAGATTGAGCCGTCTGTTTCGGAGATAATCGAGATTTACGTTTTGAAGACCGCGCCGGCGTTTGAAGCAGCATTGAGTATCGGTGTTCTGTCTGCTGTTGCTTCTGGTAAAGTCGATTATGAATTTTATGAACGGACGAAGGCATCGGTTGCGCGATATTCCCGTCATCTCGGCGCGGCATTTCAAATCCGCAATGATTTGGACGATTTTTTACCGGAGACCTTTCGTCAGCGGAAAAAGGGTTTTGATTTACTTCGGAACAGTCCGACACTGCTGCGGGCATTTTTCGTCAGCAAATATGTAAAAGAATCGGCTGATAACTTTGAGGAATATCGTTTGCAGATGGAAAATGCCGGTGTGTTTTCGCAAGCGGAAGAATTGATTCGCAAGTTGAAAGCGAAGGCGGCAGAAGCGGTGCGCAGTATTGACAAAGACACCGTTGAGGGTAAAGCGTTGCAGGAGTGTTTGTTGGAATTTATTGATGCGTTTGATTGTTGATTGTATATCCGTTTAGCGTAGGCGTGTTTCAGAAAATACGGTAATCCTACCGTTTCCTTTTCCTTTACATATATTGCCATGAAAAAAATAACCGTTTTTGTTTTCTTTCTTACCGTTCTTCTGCTTTCCAGCAGCGTTTTTTCTGCTGAAGGAGTTATCACAGTCCTCGACATTTCGCAGGACGGCATCGCTGTCCTTACGCCGCAGGATTCCAAGTTGACCTTCAACAGCGGTATCAAAGTTGATACCGGCACCAAAGGGCAGTGGCCCGGATTTGTAACCAAAGGTCTCAAATGGAATTTTTCGGAGAGCGACGCACTCATTTTCGATGTTTCCAATCACGGTGCGGAAAAAATCCGGCTGCATTGCCGGCTTGATTCTCCCGAAGTTGACCACAAAACAATGACGGGAACTTATACGCACTGGTTCGAAGTTGAAGCCGGTCAGCGGACTCAAGCGAAAGTCCCGTTGCCTTCCCGTTTGCCGCCGCAATTAGCGGAAAAACTTTTCGGCATGCGGGGTTATCCGGGCGGAGTTCGCGGGCAAGGCAACGTCGGAAGCGCGAAAGCATTTCACAAAGACGCTGTTGTTTCAATGGTTGTATTCTTGAATCAGCCCGGCAAAGAAACATCGTGGACAGTTCACGGTGTCACTGCCGCCAAAGGAAAACAAGCGGAATGGTCAAAATTATCTGCCGATGCGTTTTTCCCGTTCATTGACAAATTCGGACAATTCAAATACGACAATTGGCAAGGCAAAGTTCATTCCGAAGACGAACTGAAACAGAATATCGGAAAGGAAGAATTGGATTTAGAGAAAAATCCTTCTCCGAAAGACAGAAATCAATACGGCGGATATACTGCCGGTAAAAAATATGAAGTAACGGGACAATTCCGAGTCGAAAAAATTGACGGCGTATGGTGGTTCATCGACCCGGAGGGCTGTTTGTTCTGGTCGCACGGAACCGATTGCGTAATTACCGGTAATGCCGTAACGCCGATTACAGACCGCGAATTTTATTTTGAAGGACTGCCGCCGAAAGACGACCCCGTATTCAAGGCGTGCTACGGCACGGGAAATTGGGCTCCGCATAACTATTACGAAGGAAGAGGGACTTACGTTACCTTCAACTTCACGCGTGCTAATCTGATTCGGAAATACGGCAGCGATTGGCAGAACATTCACGCTAAACTGGCACATCAGCGTTTGAAGAGTTGGGGAATGAACACGATAGCCAACTGGTCAGACCGCTCGATTTATGAACTTCGCAAGACCCCTTACACGGCGACTATCAACAGCGGCGGCAAAAGAATCGAAGGCAGCGGCGGATATTGGGGAAAATTCTTTGATACGTTCTCGAAGGAATTTGAGGAAACCGTTGATAGGAACGTTAAAAACACAGCCGCTTATTCTGCCGATGACCCTTGGTGCTTGGGATACTTCGTTGACAATGAAATCAGTTGGGGCGGTGAACGCTCATTAGCAGTCGGAACGATAACTTCGCCGGCAGACCAGCCCGCTAAAATTGTTTTTGTCAATGATTTGAAGGAAAAGTACGGCGACATCAAAAAACTCAATGCCGTTTGGGGAACTGCGCATGCCGATTGGAACGCGCTGCTTGCTTCAACGAACAAACCGGACGAAACGAAGGCGAAGGAAGACCTCGATTTCTTTCACCGGAAGGTTGCCGAGAAGTATTTCAGTACGATACATGCGGCAATCAAAAAGTACGCTCCGAAGAAGATGTACTTTGGATGCAGATTTGCGTGGGGAAATGAGACGGCAATCCGTGTTTCCGCAAACTATTGCGATGTAATCAGTTTCAACAAATATCAGCGTACTCTTACGGAGTTCAAATTGCCGGAAGGCATTGACAAGCCGGTGATTATCGGCGAGTTTCACTTCGGTGCGCTGGACAGAGGAATGTTCCACACGGGATTGGTGCCGACCGAATCGCAGGAAAAACGGGCGGAAGCGTATTACGAGTACGTTGCGTCGGCGTTGCGAAATCCGTTGATAATTGGAACGCATTGGTTTCAATACGGCGACCAAGCGACAACGGGGCGCGGAGACGGCGAAAATTATCAAATCGGTTTGTTGAATGTTTGCGACACACCGTATCCTGAAACGATTTCAGCGGTGCGAAAAGTCGGATACAACTTGTATGATATGCGGCTCAAGAGCGGAAAATGACCGCGGAGAGTTGCGGGCAGCGAGAACAGAGACGCAATCGAAAGATTTGCGTCTTAATCCGCTTCGCCTTCCGAAGCGGCTATTCCGGCAAACAACGGCTCGTTGTCATTCAACTGAACTCCTTCAAAGTGCGGGTCTTCGGCGGAGATAAACCTGCACTCTGATAAGCCGCGAAACCACGTTTCCTGACTCTTCGCAAAATTTCTCGTTTTCTGCTTTATCAGAGACACCGCATCGAAGTATTTCAATTTGCCTTCAAGATAGTCGAATAATTCTTTATAGCCCAATGCCTGCCGCGCTGTCTGACTAATTTTGAGTTTCCGCTCTGAGAGTAATTTAACTTCGTCGAGGAAGCCGTCGTAAATCATTTTGTCCACCCGTTTTTCAATACGGGCGTAAAGCTTTTCCCGCTGCATACCAAGAACATATACTTTGCACTTATCGGCAGGCGTTCCATTGTCGAATTGTTTCTGGAATGAACTAATCGGCTTGCCGGTCAACTCATAAACCTCCAGCGCACGGACAATTCTTCGGGTATCGTTTGGATGAAGCCGTTTTGCAGAAACTTCGTCAACCTTTTTGAGCAGTGAATGAAGATATTCCGAATCTTTTCCTTCTGCCTTCTTTTGGAGATTCATCCGAAATTCCTTGTCGGCGGCGGGACCTTCAAACATTCCTCGCAACATTGCCTTCAGGTACAGCGGCGTTCCGCCGACAAAGAGAACGTCCTTGTCTTTTAACTGTATTTCCGCAATTTTATCACAGGCATCATTCACGTATCTTGCAAGCGAATACTCTTCGCTGGGGTCAACAACATCAATGAGATGATGCGGTATTCCGTTGCGGTCTTCAATCCAGATTTTCGATGTTCCGATGTCCATTTCACGATAGACCGCCATCGAATCCAAAGAGATAATTTCTGCGTTGAGACGTTCAGCGAGTTTGACGGCAAGTTGGCTTTTTCCGACTGCGGTAGGTCCGGTCAAATACCAGCACGAAAGTGTCAAACGGCGAAAACGGGCGAGTTCTTCAAGGTCAATCATTGGAAGGGTACGTATGTTTTCAAACAGATTATCGCATACGGTTTATTTTAACTTATTTATTAAAAAATTGCAAACGGAAAACAAAGTTTCAGGAAAAAATAATAGCGGCGTGCCGAAATCAGCCGCCGTCAACCGAGAAGAACTGCGGCAACACCGCAGACCTAAGAAAAAAACCTCCTGCGGACTTAAGAACAGCGAAGCAAAAAACTGCTGAGTCAGGAGGCACCCTTCCAGGGGAAACACTAAAAAACAGTAGGACGATGGATTCTTTTCGGTTAAACCGCCGGTTAAACAGTTTCCTCCGCTTTGCCAGCATGTTTCCGTCTAAGCAAAGGAATCATCGCTGTTGCACCGATACCCATTATCAGCAAAGTCCCGGGTTCGGGAGTGGGCGGCGGAGGCGGACCTGGCGGCGGAGGAGGCGGATATCTCGGCGTGTTTGGCATGTTCGGCGTATCCTGCGTCCTCGTAATCGAATCCGTCGGATTAAACGTATTCGTGTACGCAACCTGCTGGAGTTCCGGCAACGGCAGAAGGCTGGTAATAACCTGCTGGTTGCCTTCCATCGGGTTCATCGTGCAACCGTTGGACGTTTCCTGCCCCGACTTCACGGCAAGATTAAACGCTCCCAACAAACCGGTTGTATCGGCAGCACCGCTATCGGTGTCGATGTCCGCAAGGACTGTCGACGCGGATAACATCGCCAAAACCGAAGCAAAAATAAAACAATAAAAAACGTTCTTCATAATACACCTCTTTTCTGGTAAAAAAGTACAACAGTCAAAAACCGGCAATAACACGGTTCAATCCTTGTACTTTGCATTATCCCATATAATTTCAATAATGTCAACAGTTAAACCCCGAAAATGGACGAAATATTCATAAAATTTTGAAAAACCCTCGATTTCCCTTATTTTCCCTAATTTTACAGGTTTCCGATTTCAGTCCGCTGACTAACAATCACTCTGGCTGGGTATTGTACATGCAAACACTGTGCCAAAACGAATATCAGTGTTTTTTAGCGATTTGACGGTATTTCAACGTGTTATTAAGGTTTTCGGAAAATAAATTTCAAATTGTGGTTTTATACTGTATCATTTTGATTTGCACAATGATACAAACTTCAAAAAGTGCATGAATTTTGAACACAAGTTTACGTTTATCGAAAATTAACCCGGTTTTTCGATTTCAAATTCCAGAACATTGCCAACGTCGTTCCATTTTGACCAACTGGTGAACTGCCGGATAAGCAGCACACCGCGTCCCGAAGCCATCAACAGGTTATCTTCTTTAGTAGGGTCTGGAACAGAGTCGGGGTCGAAACCGTTGCCTTCGTCTTCGATTCTTGCATAGACAAGTTTGCCGTTCAGTCGACAAATAACGTGTACTTGTTTTTCGAGGTCGGAATGATTGCCGTGCTGAACCGCATTTATCAATGCTTCTTCAAAAGTCATATTTGCGGCGAAGGCTTCTTTCATTCCCCAGCCGGCACTTTCCAACTGCGCCATTATTTCGTCAATAAAAGAATGAGCAGCATCCATACTGCTGTCAAAAGAAAACTCTTTCGTCCACAGCCAGTCCGTTGATGTCTGTCTCAAATCAAACGCATCGCTCATGAGGGTTCCTCCGCGTCAAAACAAAATGCGGCAGAGTACGGAGTACTCTGTCCGATGTGTTTTACATTATTGGAAACTTCGGATACTCTCGTCCTGGTCTCTTTTGATAGTAAAAACATTGTCAAGCCGGGTAATGCGGAACGCCTCCATTATGTTGTCGTCAATTGCGCAAAGGACCAGAGCGGATTTCGCTTCCTTTATCTTCTTGTTCAGTGTTATCAATGCCCGCAGAGCGGAACTAGACATAAAAAGAACTTTTGAAAAATCCACAACAAGTTTGCGGCAGGAAACGTCGTCCAGAAGTTCCAGCAACTGGTCGCCCCACTCTTGAATAACCAAATCATCATTCAATTTCATGTCATTGCAAGTTGCGATAGTAACATCGGCAATTTTCTTGACTTCAATTCTCTCTTTAACCATTTCAAAGTTCTCCAAAAAAGTTTTTTTCTAAACAAAAAGGGTTCCTAAAACAAAATGTTCATACAACGTTTCGGTAATTGTACCGGAATTTTTCGGGAAATGCAATTCTATACAAAAAATAATTCCGCCTATTTCACATATTTTTTTACCATATTGACTAAAATTTGTTTTTCAACCGGCTTGGCAATGTAATTGTCGCAGCCCGCCGCAATGGTTTTTTCTTTGTCGCCGGTCAAAACGTGTGCGGTGATAGCAATAATCGGCTTTGTGTATCCCTGTGAACGGAGCAGCGAAACCGCCTCGTATCCGTCCATGACCGGCATCTGCATGTCCATTAGGACAATATCGTAAAACAGCCCGTCATCGATAGCCAGATTGATTTTGTCTACTGCTATTTTTCCGTTGTCGGCGATGTCCACTCTAGCACCCGCATCTCTTAACTGGGTCGCTATCACAATTTGATTTATGAGCATGTCTTCTACAAGCAGGATTCGGAAATTCTTAAGCGGATGTTGTCCGGCAACATCCTTTTCTTCATTCTGCTTTTCTACATTACCGTCAAATGCCGGGTTGGTTTTTTGTGAATTCACATATTTGGAAGAAGACGAGTCAGAACCAGTTAATGTTCCCGATTCTTTTTTGCGTATTTTTTCCAATACAGCGGCTGCCTGTTCTTCATTCGGCAGAAAAACATTTAGTTGCAGCGTAAAATTACTCCCCTTGTTCGGTGTGCTGGAAACCGTTATATCACCGTCCATAAGTTGAGCAAGGCGGCGGGCGATACTCAAACCGAGACCGTTTCCGCCGAAACGGCGTTTATTCGATTGGTCTACCTGCGTCAGCGGTTCGAATATTTTTTCCAAATCGTCTTTGAATATCCCTATACCGGTGTCAATAACTTCAATTCGCAAGAGAGCGGAATTTGGAACCTTCCGCGAGTTAGGTGTATTCTGCTCCGCCGTGTCCGCCACACCGCCGCTTATGGGGACCGCCTCACAGTGAACGGCTATCGAACCGTTGTTGGTAAATTTAACGGCATTATCTATTAAATTCAATAATATCTGCCGCAGCCGGACGGGGTCGCTCAAAATCAATTCCGGCATCGGTTCCTTATAACGGACGGAAAAATCAAGATGTTTTGCAACGATATCATTATGCTCCATCTGCCAAACGTCTTCAATTACCTGTTTGATAGACAAAGGGACGGATTCTATTTGCAGCAGATTCGACTCGATGCGGGAATAATCGAGAATGTCGTTGATAATCGTCAGAAGGTTCTGTCCGCTCTTTTGAATGATTTCAAAAATACCTTTTGATTCCTCGACAACTTCCGGCGGACAAACGTTTTCTATACGCTGTACCAGAATGTTCGAAAAACCGAGCAAAGCGTTCATCGGCGTTCTGACTTCGTGACTTACACTCGACAAAAATTCACCCTTTGCCTTAACGGCTGCTTGCGACAGTTTCCTTGCAGCCGCCAAATTATCTTCATTCTGCCTGATTTTTTTCTGATAAACCTTCGCATAAACGAAAAACCAAGTACTGCAAAAATAAAGGGCAAGGAACAAGACAAGAAGCAGGGAAAAACAATTTGCCATGAAGCCGCTCTCTTCCATAAAGTCGATAACGAGAATTGCTTCCGTCTTGCTGTTTCTGTCTTTAAGAGGAGCGGCGGCAATAAAATAGTATCCGTTTTTCTCGCGGAAATTGTGATCTGACAAGTTGATAGCATGCGCCGTGCTGTCAATTGAATCTCTGATAAATGCGCCTTCAATGAAGGAAGTTAGTTTAATTTCTGTGTTCAGAACGGTATCCCGGCTGGAAACAATCTTTGTTAGAACATTTGCGTCATCCTGATTTTTCCGCAGTGTATAAATCTGTCCGATAAACGGAAAAGAAGACAGAGAATTGAAATAATGCTGTATTTCGGCGAGAACCGGAGAATCTGCCAGCGTATTTTCGTTGATTTCCGAATGTTTGAGTTTCTCTACAGTTGCCGCGGCTTCCAGCAGGATACTCATGTAAGTTCGGCTTTCATCCTGCCTGACTTTGTTGATGCCGCTGTGTGAAAAGAAGAATCCAATGAACAAAGCCGCAAGAAAAATTATGCCGTGAACGGTTATAGTTTTAGCCGTAAAACCGTTTTTGTACATCCAGTGAAACAAAAACAGTGCGAATAAAACCGCAGCCGGAACAATGATAATATCCCAGTTTAGGTAAGCAGCAATTGAAAAAAGCGGCAAAAACGTCATCGAGTCAACATTCTCAAAATTTTACGTAAAACATACGTATTTTCGTATTATCGTCAAAAAATTGCAAGCCCCCCCAAAAGATTTTTCGTACCCCGCATTTTGTTCTTAAAATGCTGCCGTCTGTCAGTCCTATTTTAACATTTGGCGGTTAGCGGCGAGTAATAAACAAAAATAATAATATCCGCCGGTTACTACGCAGAATGACACCGAAAAAACTCCCCCTATACCATAATTCTCTCGGGTATGGTATCATCAGCCGTGCTACATTTCTAATCTATTTAACATTTAACGAACCATTAAAAAAATGATGCAGCGTATTTTATTCCTCGTTTTATTTTCTGTTTCCTTGAGCGCAGTCGTTGCCGCCCAAGAAATTGGCAAAGAGAAATTTGTCACCATTTCGGACCGGCAACTGCCGATTGCCTACGAAGTTGACGTTCTAGTCGTCGGCGGTTCAACCGGTGATGTTGCCGCCGCTATCGAAGCCGCAAAGGCAGGAGCAAAGACCATGCTCATTACTGACCGTCCCTATCTCGGCGACGATATGACGGCAACACTTCAACTTTGGCTCGAACCCGATGCGGAACTAGACGACCCGCTGGCGGCAGCGATTTATAACGACCCCGATAGAGGTAAACCAACTTCGCCGGTTAATGTGGTACTCGGTGCGCAAAAGAAAATTCCGTTCACTTATAATGTTGCCGAACCGATTGCTGCGGCACATCCCGACACTGCCAGCAAAAATCGCCTCTATGACGGAAAAGCAACGAACCCTACAAACGAAAGTATTCAGATTGACGGCGATGCGACAATCACGGTTGACCTGCAAAAATCGCAGCCGGTCGGCGTTGTGTCGCTCTTCGGATTCTATCGAAAAGACGAATTCGTCATCGGTTCCGCAGCGGTCTCCGCAAGCGATGACGCAAAGACATGGAAGGAAATCGGCAACGCACCGCTGGCACCGGAATCGGAGGGCGTAACGACAAGGGATGCTGCCCTCGAATTCCGTCTGGTTCTCGACCAGCCGCTCACGACGCGGTATTTGAAACTCAACGTCAAGAAGGCCGAGACCGCCAGTCGGGTGCTGCTCGGCGAAATCGTAGTGCTGTCTGACAAGGACCTGATTCCCAAACCGTTAGTTACCACTTGGCAACCGAAGGAAGGTGAAAAATACACACATCCCGCACCGAGACCGATGCACGTCAAAATGGTACTCGACAAAGCACTCGAAGAAGCCGGTGTGAAATTTTTGTATTCGACGTATTTTCAAGGAACCTTATTTTCTAAAACGGAAAATGATGCAAGGGGTGCTGTCATCAATAACCGGGCAGGAAAGCAAGCAATTCTTGCGAAGAAAATTATCGGGCTTTTCAATGCCAAAGGCGGACCTATTTCGCCAGTGACTTCAGGGACAGCCGAATTCGTTGTCATCGGCGGCGCGCCGAAGGAAATCGACGCAGAACAATATCCGCTCCTGAAAAATGCTTCTTATGAAATTATGGGCGAACCGTTCTACGGAGCGTTTGCGCATTCGGCATTCTATGGTCGCGGAATGCCGAGCCCGATAAGGGCAAGGAGCGGTACGTTTCCCATTATCCGATATACATTTCCATTGGAGGGAGATACGGCTGCCAAATGTTTTGCCGGTGACTTGAAAGCCATTGGTGAACTTGAGAAACAGATTCGGTTGGCAACCTACGACCCCAATCAGCAGTTCACGACGGACAAAATTTCCTTTCGGGCAAAAGGTGTAAAATACCTCAATACGCCGCAAATTATCGCCGTCGGACGTAAATTCGGCACCGCAACGGCGAAGGAAGCCGCCAAGATTGGAAAAATCAATCCGGCGGACTTGGGGGTTCTATACAACCCGCTTTACGGCGGGCAAAAGCCGGAAACAGTTCCCGGTGATGTCAAGGAATCTTTATCAAACGTAAAAGTGGTCAAAGAACCGCTCGGCTATGTGAAACAAGGTGAGCAAAAAATTCCCGTTGTCGGCGAATATGATGTTATCGTTGTCGGCGGCGGAACAACCGGCGCGCCCGCCGGTATTGCTGCCGCCCGGCAGGGGGCGAAAACACTGGTTCTCGAATATCTGCACGACCTCGGCGGAATGGGAACGGCTGGCGCAATCTCGATTTACTATTGGGGCAACCGCGTTGGATTTACCAAAGAAGTCGAAGACGGCAAAGCATCTTGGATTATCGAACACCGTAATCATTGGTGGCGGTCGAAACTCGCCGAAGCCGGTGCCGATGTTTGGTACGGCGTTCTCGGCACCGGTGCAATAGTTGAGTCCGGCGGAAGCACACCGCGGGTCAAGGGCGTTGTGATTGCTACACCGCAGGGTCCGAAAGCCGTTTTAACGAAGAACGTCATTGACGCAACCGGTAACGGCGACCTTGCGATTGCCGCCGGAGCGGAGACTATTTTCGTTGACAATGCCGAAATCGCCGCTCAGGGACACGGTTTGCCGCCGCGGCACCTCGGCATGTCTTACACCAATACCGACTATATGTACGTCGAGGAAACCGACATGGAAGACCTCACGCATGTCTTTGTCTATGGCAAGGAAAAATTCCCGTGGTCTTTCGACATGGGCAAAATAATTGACTCGCGGGAACGCCGAATCGTTGTCGGCGACTTCACGTTCACTGCGCTTGACCAAGTTAATAAGCGTACTTACCCGGATACGATTTGCCGAACGCGGAGCAATTTCGATTCTCACGGTTATACTACCGACCCGTTTTTTGAAATAGTTCATTTGCACCATGATGGTCATTTCTGCGACATTCCATTGCGGAGTTGTCTGCCGCTGGGACTCGATGGAATCTTCGTCGGCGGCTTGGCAACGAGTTGTCACCGCGATGCGATTCCGATTATCCGTATGCAGCCCGACTTGCAAAATCAGGGATACGCTCTCGGCTGTCTTGCGGCAAAGGCGGCGAAGGATAATGTCCCGTTGCGGCAACTTGACATCAAACCGGTGCAGCAGCATCTCGTTGACATCGGCAATCTGCCGGAGTCAGTATTGACCGACATAGATAATTACGGCGAGACCATCAAGGATTTGCCGGATGCGATTAAAACGGTAACGGATGATTTCAAAGGTACGACGCTCTTGCTCTGGTATCCTGACGAGTCGCTGCCGCTTCTCAAGGAAGCGTATTCCAAAGCGAAAGAAACTGACCACAAAATTGCTTACGCTAAATTGCTTGCGGCACTCGGCGATTCGACGGGAGCCGATGCCCTGCTTGATGCCGTGAAGGAATTCGATGAATGGGACAAGGGCTGGAACTTCCGCGGAATGGGACAGTTCGGCTGGGCATCGAGTCCGCTGGACAGGTACATCATGATGCTTGGTCGGACGAAGGACAAACGGGGTGCTGCCGTAATTGCCGAAAAAATGCTGCTCTTGAAGGCGGAAGATGATTTTTCGCATCACCGTGCTTGTGCTTTAGCCCTTGAGTGGATAGGCGACAAATCGGCTGCACCGGCACTTGCGGCAATGCTTAAAAAGCCGGACGTTGCGGGATATGTGCATCTCGATTGGGAGACGGCAAGAAAGTGGGACCAGGCAGACCCGAAAGGCGGAACGGCGGAGAAGAGCCGGCGTGATTCGCTCATTGAAATCGGTTATGCCCGCGCTTTGTATAAACTCGGCGACCACGAAGGCATCGGCAAGAAGATTCTGGAGGATTACGTCAAAGACCTTCGCGGATACTTCAGCCGGCATGCCAGCGAGGTTCTGAAGCAAAAATAATTCACGGATTTTTGCGAAAAGATAGCCCGCCGCCCGGAGGTCGGCGGCTGCCTTCGTCTTGCCGATTTCGTAAAACAGTGTAAGATACTAGAAATTGTTTATTGTTTATGATTTTTATATGAGGTATAACCAAAGACGGTACGGAATTGACAGAAAAGGAATCAAATGATAATCATAAGCGGCTGCAAATTATCATTTTTGCGACCGGCGCGTTTGCTGTTCCTTCTATGAAGGCAATATGCGACTGCGGCGAGTTTGATGTTCAATGTCTCGTTACAAATCCGCAGCGGTACGATAAATCCAATAGACCGATTATGACACCGGCGAAGCAATTTGCCGACGAACGCGGTTTATATATCACCTATAAGGACGATGTCCATTCTCAGGATTTTTGCGATTTGATTCGGCTGATTTGTCCTGACCTGCTTTTCGTTTGCGATTTCGGACAAATCCTTAAAGACAGGGTTCTTAGCGCGTCAATACTCGGCGGTGTGAATCTTCACGGTTCGCTTCTCCCGAAATATCGCGGTGCCGCACCGGTTCACTGGGCAATCTTGAACGGCGATAGTTTTACCGGTGTCAGCGTTATCCGCATGACTTCCAAAGTCGATGCCGGTGAAGTAATTGCGCAAAGTCCGCCGATGCCGATTCCGCCGTTTGCAACACTCGAAGAAGTCGAGGAAATGCTTGCCGAATACGGAGCAAAACTCGTCGTGCAAACGCTCCGCAAGATGGCTTCGGACAAGCCGGTAAATATCGTTGAACAGCCCGACAGCAAAGTGACGAAAGCACCGCGGTTGAAAAAAGAAAACGGTTTGATTAACTGGAATGATTCCGCAATTTCGGTTTTCAATCATTATCGGGCTATGTCGCAGTGGCCCAAATCGTTCACACATTGGCAGCGGGAAGACGGAAGTTCAGTCCGATTGATTCTCGGCAAGGTTTTACCGCTGGATAATTCTTTTCGGGAGGTGATCCAGCCGGACTTTTCCGCGCCGAAATATGTGCCGCCGGTGCTTGTTGACGCAAAACTGGACAACCTTGCGGAACTGCGTTCAGAGCCGGATGTGATAACACAAAAGAAACAAAACAGAAAGTTGTTTTCTAAAACAGAGCCGAAGAAGCAGCCGCAGCATCAGCCGCATAGACCGGACTGGTGGAAGCCGGGAATGGTAGTCAAGGCGGATGAAGGAGAACTAATCATCGCTGCCGGTGAAGAAACGGTACAGGTCTTGCAGTTGCAGCCGGACGGCAAAAGAATGATGAACGCCGCCGATTTTCTGCGGGGCAATCCGATGAAAGTTGGCGATATGCTGAGTTAATCCTCAATTTTATCTTCTTCGTCAAAGTCGAGCAAACCTTTTTTACGGGGGATCAGCCAGCAGAAAAAGATGCCGCCGAAGAATAAAATCGTAAGCGGAATTCCCATCATCATCATACTGGTTGGGTCGCCGGGTGTTAGAAATAACGAAAGAATAAAAATTATCAGCACCGAAATCTTCCACTTTTCGAGATACTGTTTTAGCGTAAAGATACCGACTCTTTCCAGCGCAAACATCACAAGCGGCAGTTGAAAACTAATGCCGAAGCCGAGCGGCATCATCAGCGCAAATCCTATCCATTCACTGATTCGCGGGTCGGGGTCAATGTTCATCCAAGAGTTGAACATAAACAGGAAGTCCAGCACATACTGAAAAACGCCGAAAAAAGCGAAAAGCGCGCCGCCGATAAACAATCCTATGCTTACCGGTATGAAATAATAGACGTATTTTTTCTCGTGCGGATACAAACCGGCGGCAATGAACGACCAGATATGGTAAAAAACCATCGGAGACGCTAATACAAGTCCGACCAGCAGCGATGCTTTAATCCAGATTGCGAAAACTTCGTGAACCCCCAGTGCTTTTGTACGGGTTTTGGGGTCATCGGCAATTTTCCTGAAAATCAGCCACCGAATCGGTTTTTCGTCTAAATGAACGGAATCATAAGAGCCGAAAATTGCTTCCGTCTGTTTTTTTCGATGATTTTTTTGACGGGACAGATTATCGACTCCAAAGAGTTGTGCGGCAATATCATCGTCTGTTTGATTTTTCCGTTCCTGTTGTTTTTGGCGTTCTAGAATCCGCTGAAATTCGCCGGGAAAGATATACACTTCTTCCGGTACCAATCCGAAGCGGGCAGAGACGGTTGCAATTTCTTCGCCGTATCCTTCTTCTTCGAGTTTTTTGCGCTCGGTATCAATCCGCTTGGCGGTCTGTTCCGAATAGTATCTTTCGAGCGATTTTTTGACAGGAACCTGAATGTAGTCAACAACATGAGAACCGACGATAAAACCGCCGATTGACCCGATTGCAATCCAATAGATTGAGTAGAACAAGCACTTCCGCAATTCTTCGAGGTGTTCGCCGAAACTCATTGAGGTTTCGGAAAAAAGGTTTTCGTCTTTCATTAGGTTTTATCTTTCGCTGAAAAATACCGGTAGACACAGTCGGAGTATCGAAAGAGTATTATATCAAAAATTCGGCGGTTGACAAATCACCGTTTCGCCGCCGGCGTACCGCTAATTGCAATTCTGAAAAAATAAGGTATAATAGTTGCAGTTGTATTTTTCACTTGTCTTTGGGGTTTTGTATGTACGCCGATGCCGACCGCCTGCTGCACTTTTCAGATTCTCGAAGAAGAAAATATCGCTTCCGAATTAGACAAACAGATTCGGGACTTGCTTTGCGATTGTTTTCCTGATTGGAAACCGATTTTCAATGAACGCCGAATTTGGCACAGCAAAGCACCGCTGTTCACCGTTATTGCCTGCGAAGACGACAAAGTCATCGGGCACACCGCCGTTGTAGAAAGAACCATCACTACTACTTGGAATTTCCGCTACAATGCCGCCGGTATCCAAGGCGTTTGTGTTCTGCCGGAATACCGTCATGCAGGCATCGGCGGAAAAATGCTCGAAATAATGCTGCGGGAATCCGCCGGGCGCGGCTTTCCTTTCGCTATACTGTATTGCAAGGAACATATCGTTCCATATTATGAATTGAAGGGCTGGAAGTTAGCAGACGACTCAATGGCAATGTGGAACCAGCGCGACTTGCCGATTGCGATGCGTTCCAATTGTCCGATGTATTACGAACTCGGCAGTGTTCCGCTGCCGGAAGGTCCGCTCGATGTACACAGTCCTAATTGGTGAAATATGAAACTAACACCTCCGAAAATTAAAAATTACAAAAAAGAGCAGCGGAAAATTGTTATGCTGACCGCTTACGATTATCCGACAGCCCGCATTTTGGATGCTGCCGGTATTGATATTCTCCTTGTCGGCGACAGCATGGGCAATGTCGTTCAAGGCAAGAAAACCACGCTGCCGGTCACCGTTGAGCAGATTATTTATCACGCCGAAATGGTTGCCCGCGCTGCGGATTCCGCCCTTGTGGTTGCGGACTTGCCGTTTCCGTTTTGTCAACTAGGCGCAGCAGATGCGGTGCAGGCAGCGGCGCGAATTATCAAAGAAACACTGGTCGATGCCGTGAAAATTGAAGGCGGAGAGAAAAGGGCGAAAACCATTGAGGCGTTGACCGATGCCGGTATTCCGGTTATGGGGCATTGCGGTCTTTTGCCGCAGGATATTCACCAGACCGGCGGGTTTTTCATACAGCGGCAGCGGGAACAGTTGCTAAAAGATGTTGCAGCGGTGCAGGCAGCCGGTGCGTTTGCGGTTGTTCTTGAATGTGTCGGCAAGACGATAGCGGCGGAGGCAACGGCTGCGCTTGACATTCCCACGATTGGCATCGGTTCAGGAGCGGATTGTGACGGACAGGTTCTTGTTATTCACGATGTATTGGGCTTCACGCCGGAAGAGCAGGCGATACCGAAACATGCAAAACGTTATGCCGATTTGCATAGTATGATTTTCGAGGCGGCGAAACAGTATGCCGATGATGTGCGGGGAATGCATTTTCCGGTCAAAGAATTAAACGAAAAAGCGGAACCGCAATCGTGAGGGGTAAATGACGCTAAGAGAGCATTTACGCTCGTTGAACTTCTCGTTGTCATCGCCTGCGCCTTGTTTTTTAGGGGTTTGGCTTTGCAAAAATTTTTCGAGTCAGGGCTTGTTGTTCGGCGGGTTGTGGTTAGCCGGGGAA